>JBBRZI010000052.1:0-2625 GCA_038236865.1 Saccharimonadales bacterium (SeqCode) | reverse complement strand
GTTGGCTGGAAGCTTCGTAATGAGGTGCTCCACTTCTGCCATCACCGTGTAAACAGTAAAATAATTTTCAAAACCGCCAGGCAGCCTAACCCTCTCGGCCATAAATGTCACGGCGGTAGTCGCCGGATCATTTAACTCTCGGGTGCCCCGCTTCAAGGCGACACCATCGATTAAGCCATCCCGATAATCAGGCCCGCCCCAAAGATTCGCCAGCCTTTGGCAGTCTTGTTCTAAGGCATCGCAACTATATACGTCGGCTCGCTCGGAACCACTCCCTGGTACAGGCGCCTTGTTCATACCCCTAGCATACACTGTTCCGTCGGTTATTTTTGCTTTTTGGCGCGGTGCTGGCGACGGGCTTCGTTAGCCCATTGGTCGGCCAGCTCATTGCCAGGATTGCCGACGTGGCCCCGGACCCAAACGAGTTTAGCCTTGGAAGCCTTATACAACGGGCAGACTTCCCGGACGATGTCGAGGTTTTTGATTTCTCCGCCCTTCTTCTTCCAGCCGTTTTTCTCCCATGGCAATGACCAGATCGTAATGACTTTGATCCAGAATTCGCTGTCACTGTGGATCTCGCACTCGCTACCAGCGGCGTCTTGGAGAGCGGCAATAATCGCCAAACCTTCCATACGGATATTGGTGGTGTGGTCTTCCCCGCCGAGCACGGCCGGCTTCATATCCCGGATAACCGAGAAGCCGCCCGGTCCTGGATTAGGGCTCGCACTACCGTCGGTAAAGTAAATTGTCATAACTTAGGTACACCTAACTGCTTCATCGGTTTAAGTATAGCAAACGATAAGAATAAGCCTAACGCGTGCGCAATGGTTGATTTTGGAAATTAGCGCAGGCGCGAAATGAGATCAGACAGTTTGACGCGTTCTTGCTCGGTGGTGTCGCGGTTACGGACCGTGACGGTGTCTATGGTGGCGCCCTCGAGCGTATCGAAGTCAATGACAACGCAGTACGGGGTGCCGATTTCGTCTTGGCGGCGGTAGCGCTTGCCGATATTGCCGTTATCGTCCCACATGACGGCGCCAAATTCTTTTTTGAGCAGGGCGTAGACTTCGCGGGCTTTGGCGACGAGCTCAGGCTTGTTTTTGAGCAGCGGACTGACGGCAACTTTAACTGGCGCCAAGTGGATTGGCAATTTAAGGTAGGTTCGCTTCTCGCCATTCACTTCGTCTTCAACGTATGACGACGATATAACGGCCAGAACTAAGCGATCCAGCCCAAAGGTTGGCTCAATGACGTGCGGGATAAAGGGTGCATCGCCGTTTTTTGGTCGGTATTCCAAATGTTTACCGGAGGCTGCCTGGTGTTTCGTTAAATCATAATCCGTGCGATAGGCACAGCCCAACAGCTCTTTTTGGCCGAACGGAAAATCAAACTCAGTGTCGACGGAATATTCGCTGTAGTGAGCTCGGTCTTCTGGGCCGATCTCTACCTGGTGAATACGACTTTCGGGCAGACCGAGCGCCAAAAGATACTGCTTTTGAAGCTCCAGCCAGGTATCGAACTGCTCGCGCCAGCCAGCGGGCTCGATGAACACTTCAATCTCCATTTGTTCGAGCTCACGGACGCGAAAAATAAAGTCGCGTGGGGCAATTTCGTTGCGAAACGCCTTGCCAATCTGCGCCATACCGAATGGGAGGTCAGGGTAAAAGCTGTCGACGACGTTTTTGAAGTTTACGAACATGCCTTGGGCAGTTTCCGGGCGCAAGTAGCTCACGCTCGTTTCGTCCTGGATTGCACCGACGTGCGTCTGAAACATCATGTTAAATTGTCGGACGTCACTGAGAGCTGACTGGCCGCAACTCGGGCAGGCCATTTTGAATAGGTTTTTATACTCGTTGAGTGTCTCGGCGCTTTGGTTGTAGTCTGGATGCTCGGTTTGCTCAAGCTCACTCGGGTGTTTTTCAATCCAAGTCTCGACTAAATGATCGGCTCGAAAACGATTCTTGCAATTTTCACACGCAAACAATGGGTCGCTAAACCCGCTGACGTGGCCACTCGCCTGCCAGACCTTTTGATTCATGAGAATTGCCGCGTCTATACCATACATATCGTCGCGATCTTCGACAAAGGTCTTCCACCAGAGGCTGCTAATGTTACGTTTCAGTTGAACGCCCAATGGACCGTAGTCCCACGTACCGGCTAAGCCGCCATAGATATCACTGCCCTGATAAATAAATCCCCGGCGCTTACATAGGCTAACAATTGTCTCTAGGGATACATCGTTCATTATGTGCCTGATTATACGCGATTGTCAGATAGGAACCTAGCGCTTCCCACCGCTTCATGCCGCAGATTCTAGAGCTCAGTCGGACTCTTTGGTTGGCCACCAGCACCAGGAGGCGTGCCTTTGCCACGAGACGAACGTCGCGCGCCAAGCTTAAAGCCCTTAAACCCAGCTAGTTCTTCGTAAACCACTAGGCTCGTCAGGCAGCCGCCAATTATTGCGGCCCCTTCGGTGTAACGTTGGCGATTCATCGCTGTTTTGTCCGCGGCGTTAGCTTTTGGTAGCTCCTTGAGTACGAAGGCGTTGGCACTAGGTAGCGTATACATTAAAATTTGACCCTTCTTTGCGACCGCAAAGCTCGACATAAACGGTGCACAGTCTTG
>JBBRZI010000051.1:0-2869 GCA_038236865.1 Saccharimonadales bacterium (SeqCode) | reverse complement strand
GACGTCGAGGGTCTGATCACCGCCTGCATCATGCGCTTCTTCCCGCAGCAGAATAAAAAGACGATTTTAAATTCAGTTGAACTGGCTACGCTGTTCCACTTTCCGGACCAGCGCAACATTCCGACATCGCAGCTGACTCGCCAAGATTCCAAGCAGGTCGATGGTCCGCGCAATGTGCCCGACGAAGGCATGCTGCTGGGCTATAACGTCTTCCGCGGTGCGAAGAAGCCGATTCGGCTGGGCCTCGGTGACCGCCAGCGCCACATGTACGTCGTCGGCCAGACCGGTACGGGTAAATCTACCTATATGGAAAACTTAGCGCTGCAGGACATGCTCAATGGCAATGGCTTTGCCTTTGTTGATCCGCACGGTGACGTCGTTGAGCGTTTGCTCGCCATGGTGCCAAAAGAGCGCACCGAAGATGTGATTTACTTCTCGCCGGCCGAGATGGACTTCCCGATGGGGCTGAACCTATTTGAGTTTAATACGCCTGATCAGAAGGACTTCTTGATCCAGGAAGCCCTCAATATGCTCTACAAACTATACGACCCGCAGCACCAGGGGATTATGGGACCGCGCTATGAACACTTGTTCCGCAACGCCGCCCTGACGATTATGGCCGACCCAGAGGGCGGTACCTTTGTTGATATCCCGAAATTGTTTCGTGACCCGCAGTACGTCCAGCAGAAGCTCAAACACGTGACGGATTTGAATGTGCTCGAGTTTTGGCAGAAGGAAATGCCGCAGTCACAGCGCTCGAATGAGTTCGGTGACGTCGTGAGCTGGTTTGTCAGTAAGTTCGGCGCCTTTTTAAGCAACGAAATGATGCGTAACATCATCGGCCAGACCAAAAGTGCCTTTGACCTGCGCGACGTTATGGATAACAAGAAAATTCTGCTCGTCAACTTGAGCAAGGGCCGCACGGGGGAGCTAAACTCGAAGCTGCTCGGCATGGTATTCGTGATGAAATTCCAGGCCGCCGCCATGAGCCGTAGTAACATTCCGGAAGACCAGCGGGTTGACTTTAGTTTATACGTCGATGAGTTCCAAAACTTCTCGACTGATAGTTTTGCGACGATCATGTCCGAGGCCCGCAAATACCACCTGAACTTAATTGTGGCTAACCAGTTCACGACTCAGCTAACGCCAGAAATTCGCGACGCGGTGTTCGGTAACATGGGTACGATTGTGTCGTTTAGAATCGGTCAGAACGATGTGGAGAGCCTCGGTAAATATTACCAGCCGGTGTTCATTGGCGATGATTTGTTGCGTATACCTAACTACAACACGATCGTACGCACGCTAATTGGCGGCGTACCAACGCAGCCATTTAGCATGGCGACGCTGCCGGCATTAGGCACGCCGAACTTGCGTTTGGCCGAAGCCCTCAAGCAGCTATCGGCTGCAAAATACGGCAAACCGAAAGCTGGTGTCGAAAAGGCGATCTTTGCGCGCATGACCACCAAGGAAGAGCCGAAACCGGCGTTTGGCGCGACTCCGGCTGCCACCACTTTTGGCGCTCCAGCGGCCGCCTCGCCGTTTGGAGCGGCGCGTCCCGGACAAACTACTGCTAGCACAGCCGGCCCGGCATCAGCCCAGGGAGCCGCAGCGGCTGGGAGTAGTGGGTCGTCCTTCTTGGACGAGTGGCTATCGAAGCGTCGGGCTACGCCAGCCGCCCCAGCGGCAGCGGCAACGTCGCCAGCTGTGCAGCCACCCAAGATTGGGGCTGCCGTCGCCGCTAGCCCGGTCACGCCATACCCCGCACTTAACGATGATATTGATGTTCAAGCCCCATCCGACACAACGTTTGGTACCTCTCCGGCTCTGTCGGCTGACGCGGAGCCTCAGGTTGCGCTCGACGACTCAGGTACCCGCCAACAGAACATTTCAAGCGATGTGATAGAAAATAGTGAAGTTGATAAGATCGCAGAAGAGTTACGGCACCGGCTCAAGAAAGATACATCAGCCCCGGCCCCGATGGAGCCGCCAGTGGCTCAACCGAGTCCGCCTGTCACACCTACGCCCATTCCTATTCCTACGATAGCCCCGGCCCAACCGCTACCGGAGCTACCGGGTGAAGGCGAAATATTCATCGACCACGAGGGCAATATCAGCCAGCCAGCCAGACCAGCTGCTTCTAGCTAGTCGTACGGGCAGAGAATTTGAACCTAATTGAGCTGACCTGTGGATAACTACTGTAGTAATTAATACGCAATACACAGCTGTAAACCCAGCGATGTTCGCGCTCGCGTTATTGTATATATGACAACTAAATCGTGGCCTAAGTAGTTAAAAGGTTACAAATAGCCTAAATAGAGTACTCATTTTTAAGGCACAATATAGGATTATTCAAGAACTATTCAATGTGGCTGTTGTGAACACAGCAACAACAAATAACATAAAGAAAAAGCTGCTCAAAACAAGCTTGTGACATCTGTTATTCTACTTGTGCTTGAACAGCCCTGAAGGTACACTGTCAATACGTTATTTAAAACAGAAATATAAAATGGAACAAAATAGTAATAACGATTCGTCGGAGACGCTTGATAACTCAGCGGATTCTTCAGGCTACAGCCCAGCAACAGTGGGTTATGAATCTATGGCGCCAACCATATTTCGCCGTCGCCGTGTTGGTCGTGTTGCCAGTGCGTATCGTTCGCATAAGGGGCTAGTGGTGGCTCTGAGTGTTGCCGCTCTGTTATTCCTGAGCTACGGCGGCTGGGCCCTGGTGAGCGAGCTACGACACAACCCTGATACTGCCGCCGGGACGTCCAGCGATGTCAATGGCCAAAAGTCGATCGTCGTCATCCCCGGGACTGACCAGATACTGACCGTTAACCCGAAGCTAATGGTTCAGAACGACACCGTC
>JBBRZI010000050.1:0-3591 GCA_038236865.1 Saccharimonadales bacterium (SeqCode) | reverse complement strand
GTCGCGGGCGGGTAATCCGGTGACTGCGACTTGCACTTTCTTACGGTTAACTTTAATCCAACTAGGGGTATCGGCCGGGGCTGGGCTGGTTTCATCGTGACGCTTGAAATACTCGTTCTGAGTACTGTGAGCGCGCAATGTTAGCGTGTCGCCGGCTTTCATGCGAATAGAGGGGATATCGACGCGAACGTCGTTTAACAGGAAGTGACCATGTGTGACTAGCTGCCGGGCGGCGCGACGGCTCGGCGCAAAGCCGGCCCGATAAACGACGTTATCGGCGCGCTGTTCCAGCAATTGCAGCAGGACGGAACCGGACTGGCCTTCACGGCGATTGGCTTCCTTCATGAGGTTGCTGAACTGCTTTTCAAGCAGGCCATACAAGCGTTTTACTTTTTGCTTCTCACGCAGCTGAATCGAGTATTGACTCGCTTTGTTGCGTGAGCCGCGGCCATTTTGAGCCTGGCCAGGGGGAGTCGAGCGCTTGACGAGGGCTTTGTGCGCCTTAGGGTGCAAAGCATAGCCTTCGCGGCGGCTCATCTTAACAATTGAACGTAAATCTCTTGCCATAGTAGTTCCTAAACCCGACGAGCTTTCTTGGGCCGCACACCACCGTGTGGTACTCCAGTAACGTCTTTAATATTCTCAACCAGGATATCGAGTCCGGCTAGTGCCCGCACAGCGGCGTCACGACCAAGGCCGATACCTTTAATAAACACATCGGCTCGGGTGAGGCCGTACTGTTGCTTGACGGTTTGTCCGGCCCGCTCGGCGGCGACTTGCGCAGCGTACGCCGTACCCTTCTTAGAACCACGAAAACCACAAGCGCCAGCGCTTGAAGCGGCTAATACATTGCCACTACTGTCGCTGAACGTAATGATCGTGTTATTGAAGGTTGCCTGGACGTGGACCTGCCCTGACGGGACTGATCGCTTGGCTTTTTTGCGTTTGGGTGCAGTTGCTTCTGCCATAATCTATTCCTTCATCCTAAGTCTTTGATGCGACTTTCTTAGCGGTACCACTGACAGTCGACTTCTTACCGCGACGGGTACGGGCATTGGTTTTGGTCCGTTGGCCCCGAGACGGTAGGTTGGCTGAGTGACGTAGTCCACGATAAGACTTAATGTCCTTGAGACGTTTAATATTTCCACTGATGATACGCTGCAACTCACCCTCGACGAGGTAGTCGGCACTGATAATATCTTGGATGCGAGCAATCTCGGCATCCGTCAGGTTTTTAACTCGTTCAGTCGATTCAACCTTAGCCAACGCTAAAATATCTTGACTGCTCTTAGGACCAACTCCGAAAACATACGTCAGGGCAACCCAGACTTGTTTTTCGGCGGGAATGGTCACACCGGAAATTCTTGCCATAGTTAGCCTTGCCTTTGCTTGTGCTTAGGTTTAAGTTTGTTGATGACATACAAGCGGCCTTTGCGGCGCACAATCTTGTCGTCAGGACTGATTTTTTTGACACTGGCACGTACTTTCATACGGATCATTCTCCTTCTCGAGTGATGACACACTGCTCTAAGGTTAATATAACCGGCCCGAGAGCCTTTACAGAGTAGTACAGCTAAAGTACTTATCCGACCGAGGTCGGTAGTTTTTCTTAGTGAGCTGCTCTGTAAAGGTTCGCCTTATGATTTGCGATAGGTGATTCTGCCCTTAGTTAGATCGTAAGGGGTTAACTCGACCGTCACGCTGTCGCCGGGGACAATACGGATAAAATGTTTCCGCATCTTGCCAGCAACGTGAGCTATGATCTTATGGCCGTTTTCAAGTTCTACACGAAACTGAGTCCCTGGTAGGGTCTCAACGATTGTTCCCGTTAACTCGATTACTTCCTTGTTTGCAGCCATAAATATAACAACTTTCTATTATAGCAGCCTTCACAACAGTTTGCAAAGAGTAATCTTGCTGATTAACACCTTAGCGAAATGACGACGGACGGGCTGCCGGTTTTACTGGCCCAAAACGAGCTTGATTACTTCGACTTCCGGCCCGGCAAGCGGGGTAAAAAGCGCAAGCGGCGGGCCCCGGTGGCGGCGTCCAGCGGCGTTGTCGCGTCGTAGAAGAAGTCAGGCTGTGAATATTGGTCGTAGGTGACCATTAAGGCCCGTGATTCGACTGAGCGCAGCGTCTGGAGGGCGACCGACACCAAGATCAGCACGCTGGTCCCGCCGATCGTTATATTGGCCGTGACGAAGAACTGAGCAATAATCGGCAGCATCGCCAGTAGCCCCAAGCTGACCGCTCCGAAGAAGGTCAATCGGTTAACGATCTTTGACAAATATTTTTCAGTTTGCAACCCGGAGCGGATACCCTCGATGAAACCGCCCTGCTTGTGCAGGTTCTCGGCGATTTCTTTGGAGTTGAAGGTAATGCTCGTGTAGAAGAAGGTAAAGACGAAGACCAGCAAGAAGTATGTCACTGGGTAGATGTAAGCTTTCATGCCTTCTGTGGCGAGCGTCGTGGCTGAGGGAGTTTGGAACAAGCTGACCAGGTTAGTCCCCAAGTGGGCCAGATTGGCGCTGGCCGAGCTGGTCAGCAACTGACCGACAAAGCTCGGAACGCTCAAGAAAGCCACGGCGAAAATGATCGGCACAACACCAGCGGTGATGAGTTTGACCGGCAGGACGGTGGTAACGCCGCCGTAGGCTCGGTTGCCCTGCACCCGTTTGGCGTAATTAACGGTCAGGTTTCGCGAAGCCTCGTTGAGCATCACTACCATCCAAGTAACGAGTAACACCGAAAACAGCATAACCAGACCGTAGATCAGCGCCCCTTTATTGATGGGCAGCGTGTGCCCGAACAGCACCCAGTGATCTTTCTTATCGAGGACTGAGCTGACGATACTGCCGACAGTCGACGGTAGGCGGCTGACAATGCCGACGGTAATAATCAAGGAGATACCATTGCCGATGCTCTGTTCGGTAATGAGCTCACCGAGCCACATCAGTAGCATCGAGCCACCGGTCAGAGCCGTAACCATCAACACCCACTGCAGCAGCGTCGCGTTGGCGGTAATATCGCCGACCCCACCGATACTCTGGGCAGCTTGGCGAATTAGATAGATTGAGCCGATTGCTTGGATGATGGCCAGCGGGAATGTCAACAGGCGGGTGTACTGGTTGATCTTTTTCTGGCCGAACTCGCCCTCTTTATGGAGGGCTTCGAGCTGTGGAATCGCTTTGGTCAGCAACTGCATGATAATCGAAGCGTTAATGTACGGCCCCAGTCCAGCAATCATGATCGACAAGTTAGCCAATGCCCCGCCGCTCAGGACGTTAATAAAGCTCAGTAGCTGTGGCGTGTTTTCAGAGTTAAATAAGTTCTGTAAGACTTGGTGTAGAGTCTGGGGATCGCCGAACGGTACTGGAATGTGGGCCAGGATGCGGAATACTAACAAAATACCCAGCACTGCAAAGACACGCTTGCGCATATCGGCTTGGCCAAACGAACGCCATATAATTTTCCAGTTCATAGTATGATGTACCCTCTTAGATCAGTAGTTGCTTACAGTATACAGGATGAGCGCCCAGACGAGCGCTTTTACTAATCTTTTTTCTTGGTGGCCGGCCGAGGCAAACG
>JBBRZI010000049.1:0-3645 GCA_038236865.1 Saccharimonadales bacterium (SeqCode) | reverse complement strand
GTACCGTCCGCGACAGCGGATTCCAGTGACTACACAGGGATTTTTTGTTTTTTAGAAAGGAAACAGGATGAAGTTTACAGCCAATACCCGCCGCCGAGCACTCGAATACGAAAAAGACATCGTGTCGCAGTGGAAGCAGAATAAGACGTTCGAAAAATCAATTGAACAGCGACCAAAAGAAAATGGCTATGTTTTTTACGATGGCCCGCCGTTCATTACTGGTGAGCCACATCACGGAACGCTACTGAGTAGTATTGTTAAGGATGCCGTGCCCCGTTACCAGACCATGCAGGGCAAGCGCGTCGAGCGCGTCTGGGGCTGGGACTGTCATGGTTTGCCGGCTGAAGTCTATACCGAAAAGAAGCTGGGCCTCAAAGGCAAGCAGGACGTACTTGATTATGGCCTCGAAAAATACATTATCGCGGCCCGTGAAAATATGGTCCAGACTAGCTCGCTATGGGAAGATACGGTTGATCGAATTGGCCGTTGGGTAGACTTTAAGGGCTCGTACAAGACCATGGACAAAGACTATATGGAATCTGTTTGGTGGGCGTTCAAGGAACTCTATGATAAGGGCAAAATCTACGAAGGCGAGAAAGTATTGATGTACTGCACGCAGGACGCGACACCGCTTTCCAAAGCCGAAGTTACAATGGATAGCGGTGCCTACCAGGATGTGACCGACCCGAGCGTCTACGTGAAGTTCAAACTCAATCCGCAATCATTAATCATCGGTGATGGCTCCGCTATCATGACGGGAGATAAGACGTATTTGCTGGCCTGGACGACCACTCCATGGACGCTGCCCGCCAATACGGCTGTGGCCATCAATCAGGACATGCGCTACGCGATGGTTCGGATTGGTGATGAGTACTATATTATAGCGAAAGACCTGGTCGAGGCTGTTTTGACGGATGAAAAACATCACGCTATCGAACACGAGCTGCTGTATACGTTTAACGGCGAAGATTTGGTCGGGGCGAGTTACGTCCCGTTGTTTGAGGACCGCGGCGACAACGCCCATAAGGTCTGGGCTGCCGACTACGTCAGCGCCGAAGACGGAACCGGTATCGTTCATCTTGCGCCAGCTTACGGCGAAGAGGACTTCGCGTTGGCCAAAGAAAAAGGTATGCCAATTGTTCATACTATCGATGAAAACGGCCATTTTACGGAAGGTGAGTGGAAAGGCGAATATGTCTGGGACATCAACAAGACAATCGCTAAGACGCTGTTCGAGCGAGGCATTGTCTGGAAGGTCGATTATATTCGTCACAGCTATCCGCATTGCCACCGCTGCGGCACGAAGCTTATGTACCGCGCACACCCAAGCTGGTTTATGGATATCGACGGTCAGCGTGAGAAAATGCTGGTGGAAAACACCGAAAATATCACCTGGTTCCCACCGCACATCAAGCACGGCCGATTTGAAAAGACGGTTCAAACAGCACCTGACTGGAACTTGTCGCGTGATCGTTTTTGGGCAACCGCCATGCCGATTTGGGAGGGCAAAGCCAGCGACGGCACGACACTCCGTAAGGTTATCGGCAGCTATGACGAGCTGGAGCAGCTGTCAGGCAAGCGACTCGATGACTACCACCGCCCCTGGGTTGACGATGTTACCTTCGAAATTGACGACGTGACTTATACCCGCATCGATAAAGTGATGGACAGCTGGTTTGAGGCGGGGAGTATGCCATTCGCCCAGTTCCATTACCCCTTTGAAAATGTCGAGAAGTTCGAAGCTAATTTTCCGGGCGATTTCATCGTCGAATATGTCGGCCAGGTTCGGGCCTGGTTCTACTACGTTCACGCTATTAGCGTCGGGCTGTTTGGTAAAAACGCTTTTAAAAACGTGATTGTAACCGGTACTATTTCTGGTAACGACGGGCGCAAGATGAGCAAGAGCCTGGGTAATTACACCAACCCGAATATTCTGATGGACCAATTTTCAGCCGATAGCCTACGCTTTTTGATGCTGCAATCACCTGCTCTGAGTGGTGAAGATTTCGCACTGCAAGACAAGGAAGTGGGGGACGTGGCCCGCAAGCTCAGCATGGTCTGGAATATGTACGACTTCTTTACCATGTACGCCGAGGTTGATGGCTGGGAATTCAACGGTGACCTCAGTGATCCAACAGAGCAATTAGAAAATCCACTCGATCAATGGATTGTCAGCCGTATTCACCAACTGACTAAAGAGGTGGAGAAAAACATGGATGGCTATGATATCCCCAACGCCGTCAAACCGGTTCTGCCGTTCATCGAAGACGCCAGTAACTGGTACGTCCGTCGCAGTCGACGCCGATTCTGGAAGTCGGGAGACAATGCCGATAAGAATAACGCCTACCGGACGTTGCACTACGTACTGGTTCAGTTGAGTCTGGTACTGGCACCGTTTACGCCGTTCTTGGCCGAAGAACTGTACCAGAAGTTAACCGGCGGCGAGAGTGTTCATTTGCTTGATTGGCCAAAAGTCGGTCATATCAACGAACTGGTCGTTCAGGATATGGAAACAGTGCGAGACTACGTCAACCAGGCCCTCAGTATCCGCGCTAAAGAACGTCTCAAAATTCGCCAACCACTGATGAGCGTAACCGTACCGACCCTCGGCAAGTTCGTGAATTTCGAGGACATATTAACAGAGGAGTTGAACGTCAAGCAGGTCCAGCTAGGTCTAGAATTGGCGCTTGAGCTCGAAGTGACGCCGGCCCTTCGCCGCGAAGGTTTGTCTCGTGAAGTGATTCGCCATGTCCAAAGCGCTCGCAAGGCAGCCGGACTCAATGTCGACGACCGGATTCATCTGAGTCTGGTGACGAGCGACGACGAGCTGACAGCGGCGATTGATGAACATAACGCTACAATCGCGGCCGAAACGTTGGCGGAAATACTCGACGCCACGACGTACGATTACGTGGAGGTAGTGAGCGTCGAGAGCGCTGAGCTGAAAGTATCTTTGGAGAAATCCTAAAACAGATTCGATGTGGCCGTGATCCAAGTATTAGCAGCGCATGCTATAATATAGCTGTCACAACATAACTAAATGTACGGAGGTATTCGCTATGGTTGACACAACTGAACAGGTAACGGAACAAGAGGAGAATGTGGGCGGGCAACGGGTTGTTACTCGCGCGGTCAGTCACGAAAGTCGGGACGAACACGTCAATCGTGGCGTCCGCATCGTCTGGTTTTTGGTAGGTATCGTCGTCGCGTTGCTGCTACTACGATTTATTTTAGCGCTCCTGGGTGCTAATCTTGAAAATGCCTTCGCCAGCTTTATCTATGCCTTAAGCGAGCCGTTTGTCTTTGGCTTTAGGGGGCTGCTGCAGGTCGGACAATTCCAAGCTGGAGTGTCTCGCCTCGAGCTAGAAACGCTCATCGCCGCCCTGGTGTACGTCTTGGTTGGATGGGGGATAGCATCGGCTATTCGCCTACTTAGCAAAAAAGCCTAACACACTCAATTTGAGCACGCACATAAGAACACCTCGTCATAAACGGGGTGTTCTTGCCTAGACTCCAATCCAAAGTGCAACACTTGCTAAAAAGAGAGTGGCGTTAGCCACTCTCCGGACCTCATTCAAAAAACACCCCTGCTCAAATCTTGTAGACTAGTTGTTGTACGACCAATAACTAAACAAGGAGAACAGG
>JBBRZI010000048.1:0-4410 GCA_038236865.1 Saccharimonadales bacterium (SeqCode) | reverse complement strand
TGCACGATACCTTTGGCCCCCTGGACGGCAACGGCAGCGGCGACGTGGAGCGCGACCGATTCGCTATACTTGGGGTCACGCGCTGTTACGACCGACAGCGCCAAGTTGGGCTCGAGTGGCAAAAACTCCAAATCTTGCCCGGCCTCGGTGATTTCCCCGGTGGCGGCAATTGCCCCGAGCCAAACTAAGCGTTGCTTGGCATCTCTCATATTTTCCGGGTTGGCCTTGTGTGGTGTGTCGAGTGTCCGGAAATCAATTCCTGCCAGGGCTAGCTTCAAGAACATACCGTCTAGACGTTCGCGTTGGATAGCTGGCTCGTCGTAGGATTTTGCGGTTTTTGTTTGGGATGGGAGCTCTTTTGGAAAGCCCTCTAGCTGGGCTTTGACGTAGATACCCGGTTTGGTACGGCCGACTCGACCTTTGCGTTGGTCAGCACTGGCCGCGGAAGTTCGTTGGTAGATAAGCGACTCGACGCCATGTATGACTGTACTGACTCTCTCCCAACCGCTATCAATGACCACGTCGGCATCGGCGATGGTGATGCTGGTTTCGCCAACTTTTGTGGCGGTGATGGCGCGAGGGCCGATTTCAAAAACTTTATTCTGCTCGCTGGAAGTTTGGTCGCCATGGAGGGCTAGGACCTTCGACTTGCCTCGCAACGGTCCGCTGATCGTATCGTTTGTTTTGGTAATGTCGCCTTTACCGCCTACGAAGCCTAGAACGACGTTACCGTCGAGGGCATATTTCAGGATTTCTTCGGTGAACGTGCCACCAACTCGCTCTTCTACCTCGTAGGTTCGACCAGGTATGGAAATAATGGGGGCTGGTTTGCCGGTGTCGTCCTTAAAGAAGTCGGCATAAACTTTGGTATCAATGGTGGCGCTCATGAGTATGGCCTTAAAATTCGGATCGGCGGCGGCTTCGCGTTTTAGAAGCCCCATTAAAACCTCGGTGTTCAGGTTCCCTTCATGGATTTCGTCAAGAATAGGCGTGACAGCGGGTCGGCCGTTCGGCCGATGACCAGACAGATAGTGATTGACCAGAATTCCATCGGTTAAAAATAAGATTTTATTGTCGGGGTGATCGTCGCGCTCGTTGGCCGTTCGGTAGCCGACGACTTTTGTGGCGTCGGAACCGCGCACAATTGATTGTTCGCTCCGAACCCGCAGCGCGAGGCTACTGGCGGCTAGGATGCGGGGCTCACCGGTTTCGGACGGAAAGCCTGCCTCCTCGAGCATTTGGCAAATTCGTGAACTTTTACCACAGCCGGTGCCGCCTTCTATGACTACGATTTGGTTCGTGCGGAAGGCCTCGACGATCTCGTCCTTACAGGCATCGATTGGCAGCACGACTAGCTCTGTTTCGGGTTGCCCGGGAGCGGCTAGTAGCTCGGGGGCAGTGCGAAAGTCCAGGCGAAGAGTTTCAGCTGCCGGCATGCTAGACGGTCTTTCTGTAATACGCAGTGCAGAGCTGTTGTGGTATTTTTTGTGCGAACATAAAAGTTAAAACCCTCTTCAAGCTAGTTCCCAACAACTCATAGTGATTATGAACCCATTGTATATCTTTTCCCCCGTTACGACCAACTCTGGCGGCACCAGATTTGTTATCACCACCGGATAAAAAATGTGCAATGGATTCTAACTTAAATATATACCCCTGCGGTCAGCGCTGGCTAATAAAATGTGTTGTTGTTTGCGCACATCGCTTAAGGGGGCTGATTAGCGGTGTGGTTGGCGTAGGGCTGCTTGGCTTTGCTCGATGGCTACCCTTTTCACGCTCGTTTTTAGTGTGACAAGAGCTGAGCTAACTTTTCGTGAGTACGATCACCAGTAATTATGATCGAATGCGCAGGGCTTTTAGCGGCCTGAAGGCGGCTGCGCCGACGATACACACTAGCAATACTGCGAGCGCGAGTGGTGGGCCAACAAACTTGGCGGTCAAAAAGACAAGTATCACCGTGGGCACGAGCCAGCTAAAGAATGCCTGCGGCGAAATATTGCGTCGCAATAGCTCAACACCCAAATATAGATAGGGGAACACGGTGAGGACGAGGAATGTACTCGACAGTAAGCCGAAAATCAGCACTACGGCTAGGCCTTCCCAGAATGGACTGGTGAGCGCCAGCGGTACCAGCGACAGTACGGCCATGAGGCTGGTGGCGATCAGCGGCCGGAAACGCTCTTCTAGGGCGGCGACGGCAGCGTCAATCGCGCCAGCCCCCGAGCGGCGGGCTTGATTGGCAAAATCAGTCAGCAAGATGGTGTTTTTAATGCTCAACCCAATCAATGCAAAAAAGCCGAGGAGTGCAAAAAAACTGAGCGGGTTGTTAGTGCCATAGAGCCCTGCCACCACGCCGAAGAGACTAAACGGAATAGCCATGAAAATTAACAGTGGCTGGAGCAGTGAACGAAATTCGATAGCCAGGACTACGTAAATGATCAGTAGTAGCACGGGGAATGCCAAGGCGAGGGTTTTAAAAGAATCTTGGTTGTCGGTTTCTTGGCCAATGTCAAAGCTCACGGCGTCGGTCGGTAAGCCGTACTGCTGCAGCCAAGCGCCGTCAAACTTGGTCTTGACAGCTTTTTGGCCGAGGTTAACGAGCGTCGTTGTATCGTTGCCGTCAAATCCAGCCGTTACGGTGACGATGGGCTTGCCGTTGGTGCTCGTAAAGACGTCGGCATTGGGGGGATTTACGCGCGTGAAGTGGGCCGTTTTGCCGCTCGGGCGGGTTAACTGGGCGGTACTGATGTAGTCTGCAATATCACTGGCCGCTTTGAGCGCCGCTGGCCGGTTGCTAGCCGTGACTTGCACGGTAAACGCCGCCGCCGGTGGGCCGGTGCTGACCTGGCCGACACTAGCTTTCGCATCGGGAAAATCGTTATCGAACGCGTGTTGGAGCTGGGCCACCAGCTGGGGGGCTTTAACGTCACGTTTGGCGTAGGAGACTATTTCCATTTGGGCGGTGGCAGTTTGGACATTTGCCTGCCCGTAGTATGAGCTCTGCACCAGGTTGCTACCGAGTACTCGAGCGGTCAGCGCATCAGCTCGGCCGGCTACGGCCTGAGCCTGGTCGATCGTCGTACCTGGCGGATAATTGAGGGTAAGGGTGAGTGTATTGGTGTCTTTAGTTTCTGGGAAGATGTTAAAGATTACGTGTTTTGAGAGTACGCCGGCTGACACGATAAAGCCAGTGCCAATCAGCACTGCCAGTAGCCCAAGTCCCCAAAGCCGGGTGCGGGAATATCGGGCCCACAGCATGGGGCGGGCGATGCCACGGGCGATGGTTGATTCGAGTCGAGAAGCCATTTCGTTATGGCGTCGGCTACTGAGTTGGCGACGAGTCAGCAAGCTGAAACGCGCAAATAACGGAATAAAAATCAAAGCCACAAACAAACTGATCAGCAGTGAGGTGATGATTGTGACGGGAATTGCCCGGATAAAGCTGCCGAGTATCCCGCCGACGAACAAAAACGGTGCAAAACTCAACGAGGCTGTGATTGTCGCGGCCACCATGGCTCGACTGATTTTAGTAACGGCCGTTTTAATGATGGCCGGAGCATCGTTTTGGCGTCGCCGGGCGGCATCGATGGCCTCGACCATGATGATGGTATCGTCGACGATCAGCGACAACCCCAATATGAGTGCAAATAGTGTGATGACGTTGAGGGTATAGCCGATAACGTAGAGGACACCTAAGGTCAAGGCAATTACTGTTGTCATAGATAAGACGGTTATCAGGGAGGCGCGGATGGTTATGATGAGTGATCCTACAATCAACACGATGAACAGACCTTCAAGCAGCACGCGCTGGAGCTCCGATATGTTGTCTTTGATCGCCGGCGCGAAGCTGGCACTGACAGTTGCTCCATAGCCGCTGAATTGCGGATCTCGCTGGACGCTAGTTACGGCCTGCCGGACGGCAGCGTCGAGAGCAATAACGTCGCTCTTGGGAGCACCAGCCACGGCGATGATAATTGAATTGACATCGCTAACCCCTCGCCTATCCCGGTAGCTGAAGCGATCGAAGTTTTGTTGGATTGTGGCTTGTTGCCCACCGGGCCCAAGCAGTGTCTTAAAAGGATCTTTCACGCTGAATGATTCGACGCCGGCCACGTGCTGAGTATTGAGCACTCGCGCGGCAGTATTGGCTTTTTTGAGCAGGTCGGTTGTGCTTTCGTGGGGGTTTTTGCTATAAAACGAGATAGCGATATCAATTGGTTTGGTGTCACCGCCGGTCGCACCAAAATACGGTACACTGTAGTTTACCGACGCCGCTGCCGGTAGAAGCCCGAAGGCGTCGACTTGCTCGTGGAGTTTCGCTGTGGCCCGGTGGGCATCAACACCGTCTTTGTATTGAACGGCTACGCTAAAAAAATTGCCGGCGCTTTGGGTCTGCACCGTTTTGACGTC
>JBBRZI010000047.1:0-4468 GCA_038236865.1 Saccharimonadales bacterium (SeqCode) | reverse complement strand
CAGTCACGGGCAGCCGTAAGCTGCTCGAACAACGCTTTGAAGCCGACCTCGATAAGCCGCTGGGCAACCTATCAAAGGGTAATCGCCAAAAAATCGGTATCATTCAGGCCTTCATGCACCAACCCGATGTCCTCATCCTCGATGAGCCGACGAGCGGCCTCGACCCACTCATGCAAGAAGCATTTTATGAAACGGTTCGTGAGTGCAAACAGCGGGGAGCTGCCGTATTGATGAGCAGTCATAACCTGGCCGAAGCTCAACGAATCTGCGACCGGATTGGGATTATTCGGCACGGCACGCTCGTGCACGAACAAACCCTGAATCACGATGCCAGTTTGGCAGCAACGATTTTTAAGGTTATTTTTACGAACCCGACCGATCTAATCCGCAGCCAAACCGCCGCCGGCCTCAAATTCTTATCAAAGTCCGATGATCATACCGCGCTGCTACAGCCCACCGGCGAGATCAAGCAAGCCCTGGAAAGCTTGAGCCATTTCGACATTCGCGAACTCACGACCCGAAGCTTGGATCTCGAAGATGAATTCTTGGAGTTTTATGGAGACGCAGCATGATACCGACAATCCGCTGGGAGCTACATCAACGAAAAACCTATCTGTTTTGGTGGACCGTCTGCACACTGGGCATCGTCGCCACTATACTGTTAATCTATCCGTCAATTCACAGCCAAGCCACTCAACTCAATAATGTACTAAACCAGTTGCCGGCCGCCCTCCGTGATTTAAAAACCGGCGGCAGCGCAGTCGACATCGTGACGCCAATTGGCTACCTCAATTCCCAGCTTTTTTACGCAACCATACCGTTCATCCAAATAATTATGGCCATCGGGCTGGGCGGTAGTCTACTCGCCCGTGAGGAGCAAAATCATACGTTAGAGCTGGCCCTGGCCCGACCGATTAGCCGTGGTCGACTACTTGCCGCCAAAGCCATAAGCGGGGTACTGCTCGTAGCAATCATCAGCGCGGTGGCGGCAGTGGCAATACTCGGATTAGCCAAGTTGGTTGACTTAAATATCAGCCCGGCTCATCTACTGCTCACAAGTCTGTATTGCTTGCTGTTTTCGCTCAGCTTCGGGGCAATTGCATTTACGCTAACTGCCGCCAGTAACTTGACGCGCCGTTCGAGCGTGGCGGTTGCTACATTTGTAAGTGTTGGCGGCTACTTGCTTGCCTCACTGAGCGGCCTCAGCCACTACATTCAAACACCGGCCAAACTACTGCCGTACCACTACTACAGTCCGACCCAACTACTGGCTGGACATGTTGCGACCAGTCTGAACATCTACCTGATCGGTATTGGCATAACCTGCATCATGCTCTCATGGTGGGGTTTCCGGCGCCGGGACATCTACTAAGAGCCCGGCACTAGTTCCTGCGAGGAAGTGTGCAATCGGGGACACTGACCAGCAACCCGGTTGGCTGCTGCTGCCGGGGTGAATCGTAACCAAAAAGAGCTCAACGATGAGCTCTAACCAACCGCCCATTTTACAGCGGCACTACCGACGCGAGCTAGCATAATCGCACAGGTTTGTTTGATTATGCGTAACAGGGAGGCTATAGTGCTACGCAGAGGAGCTGTGTATGACTGTAGCTGTTCGCAACAAGATCAACCAAGAATTTTCCAAATACCCCCGGCGAACGTACCCCAGAGGGCAAATATTAGTATTTGCTGATGAAAGCCCCGAGCATGTGTTCTATTTAGTAGAGGGCCGCGTTCGGGAATATGACGTCTCCTACCGAGGCAATGAAATTATTGTTAATATTTTTAAACCAACCTCATTTTTCCCGATGTCATGGGTGGTCAACAAAACCCCCAACAAATACTTCTACAAGACCGAGACCCCCACCGTGCTGCACATCGTACCCGTCGAAGCGGCCCTAGCTTTTGTGATGTCCAACCCCGACGTAGTGCTTGATTTGTTGAGCCGAGTCTATAAGGGTATGGACGGCTTGCTCGGCCGGCTCGTGCATCTAATGTCCGGTACGGCCCAAAGTCGCCTTATCTATGAGCTAATTACCGGATGCTACCGGTTTGGTGAACAGACTAAGGACGGCAGCTTCATCCTTAACGCCAGCGAAGTTGACATTGCCGCTCGCTCCGGGCTGTCGCGCGAAACCGTCAGCCGCGAGATGCATAAGTTAAAAGACGAGCATTTGGTGAGCACCGCAAAGGGGAGTATTTCAATCAAAAGTATCGCGAGCCTCCAAAAGAAATTGGGTGCTGATAATTAAGCTGCGTCCGTCAGTTCAAATGATTCGATTGACTCAAAAAGTTCCGTGTAGCCACCGCTGTCTGGCTGAGAATAGATGGCCATCCGCACCTGCACCAGCTTAACCTTAAAGGCGACATATGGACCAGCTTCTAGCTTAGCTAACGGCGGCGTATCGCCCGCGCTTGACTTAAGACTAGCGGCGAGTACCGTACTGGCAATGGCAATTACTTCATAGCTATCTTTAATCTCAGCAGCTGTCCCCGTTACTTGGGCAATTGTTTGCGTGGCCGGTTCGAAAACCGTTAACATGATACGGTTATTATGCTGTAAATTATCGTATTTTTTCGTTTGGGTCCGCGTCAAGAACGAAATCGTAAAGTCTTTATCGATCGCATAGTAGATAACCGTGCCGTGCGGATTACCATCCGCATCGACTGACGAAAGCACCGCAGTGGGGTTATCGCGCAAAAACGTATACATGCGGCGCTTTCTGTTTGAAAATGCTTGATCGGTTTTTGATGATGGCTTGGCGGTGAGCTTGTTTATCATGAAACTCCTTAATACTACAGTTTGCCGCCAAATGCCCCGAGAAGCTATGCTTTCTGTCAACGCTTAGCCGTGATGATGGTCACTGCTACTACAGCCAGTTTGGTAGCCGTAGTAACGCAGTAGCTTAGCCCCCAAACTAAAACTCCGCTCACCTTAGGGGAGGTAAGCGGAGCGTGAAGCTAGCCAACTGCTACAAGTAATTGCTTGGTTTACCCAATGCCGAGTTTAGCTGTACAAGCTGGCCAAGCACCCCAACCCTGACGGGACTGGAGAATTTTGGCGCGAAGAATTTGTTCGGCCTTGCTGGCTTGATTCGGGTAGCCGGTGCCACCGACAGCCTGCCAACTCGAAAGGGTAAATTGCACCCCTCCATAAAAACCATTGCCCGTATTGATGGCCCAGTTGCCGCCAGATTCACAGGCGGCGATGCTATCCCAAACGCCATCTCCAACCGACGTTACCGATTCGGTCGCCGCACTGGCGACTTGGGGAGCGGCCGCCCGGGTCGACTCGGACGCACTTGGCGTAGCAATCTGTTGATTGACAGGAACCTCACGCGGTACCAGTGCTTCGTCAGCCGTTGGGACCTTCAAAACCTGGTCAGGGTGAATCAGGTCGGGATCGGTGATAGCTGTATTGTCGTAAAACATCCGAAGCGTCGTAGTGTCATTAGTTTCGGCTAACTTAGTTAAGTTGTCACCGGGTTGGACGACAATCGTTTTCAATTGCGGCGCTGGTGCTGCTGGGGTTACCGGTGCGGCAACGTTTTTGACGACCAGGCTGGTGCGCGGCGTACTTTGTTTACTTTGAAAAACGAACGTACTATTCGCAATAGTTGGGCTACTGGTGGCCAAAATTGACACACTAAATAAAGTAACCGCTGAAGTAGCGAGTAATCCCATTAATTAACATCCTTCTTGCAGACCTCGTACCTGTTATTCGGTTACATTAATATTGCTTGATTTGCGCAAATAACAGAGGTAGCATGTTGTATTTTTATCACCTCACGTGAAAAAAGACACAAATGTTAGCGTAGCTCACCTGCCAAATAGTGTCAAGGCTGCCGGTCAAGCACTATATATAGTGCCGAGTGCTTGTAACAGGGTGAAAAATGCCCTTGACAGCTCATGGTAACAAAATTACAAAAAACGTCAGTGCCTAACCAGTTTTGCGGTATTACTGTGCTTGTAGGCGTGTACCTCCGTGCAACAGATTGGGTATATGCTTAAAATTTGATACCATGGTCGCATACATAAGGAGCACCGCCATGGCCTACCCGCCGCACGTACCGCCGACCGCCACTAAGCCATCCACTCCAATTGAGCCCAAAGACAAACTGTTGCCCCGCCTTACCAGCTTTTTCTTTGGCAAGCCCACACTGACTGCTTTTTTGTGGCTGGCCGTGTTTGGGTTTGGTCTATTGAGCTACACGACCCTATTGCGGCGGGAAGGCTTCCCAACCGTAGCGATCCCGGTCGCTATCATTAATGGCACCTTTGCCACACCGAATCCGAGTGATGTTGACAGGCAAGTTGCGCAGCCGCTGTCGGCTATTGCTCGACGCCTGCCCGACGTCAAAACGGTGCAGACCCAAAGCGCCGGCAATTTTTTTAGCGTAGCCGTTCAATACAAAGACGGTGTTGATGCCCACCGGGCCACAGCGAAACTCCACGAGCAAGTCGACGCCTT
>JBBRZI010000046.1:0-5290 GCA_038236865.1 Saccharimonadales bacterium (SeqCode) | reverse complement strand
GAGCGCGGTTTAAACAATGAGAGTCTGAACCAAACCGCTTTAGCTGCCAAACTTTATGCCGGTCGACCGTAAGCGTTTTCATAGCGAGTCATACCAGTTGAGTTCAAGTCGGATGTTAATATTATAAAAACCCGACTATATGTCGGGTTTTTATAATGGCGGAGAGGGAGAGATTCGAACTCTCGGAAGCCTTGCGGCCTCACCGCATTTCGAGTGCGGCGCACTAGTCCACTATGCGACCTCTCCAAAATTTCATTCCGCTTATGTTTTGGAATGAAAACAAATATAACCAACTTAAGGTAGCATATTTCGCCTGATTTGTTGAGGCTAAGAAATTTGCATCAGCTCAAGCGCCGAACCATATCGCATTTCTCGAAAAAATTCGGTTTAGCTCAAGCGCCGGTCATTCTGCTCACGCGAAAACAAATCAAGACAACTGATAAGCAGTATTTTTACCGGCGCCAAACATTACAACGAACCCATTACTATTAATGGGGTATTCTAAACTCTAGAAAACGACCCCGACATTCGAGCGTAAATTTGCTAACGAATTCTAAATATTAGAAGACTTATCAAAATAGTTCGCCTACATTTTAGTCATTACACGCGGTAGCCATTAACCAAAATAAAAACCCCACTTTCACGTGAGGTGTTTATTTTGGTGCGCCCGGGAGGACTTGAACCTCCGACCCCCGCCACCGCAAGGCGATGCTCTATCCACTGAGCTACGAGCGCATACCATCATGTAGTACCGTCAGACTCTAGCACAACTCACGCTCAAAATAAAGCCTAGAAGCGCACGTAGCGAGTAATCCGCTCAATTATGTCCAGCGGGCGGTCTTCCCTCGGCAAATGCAGCTCCAAATGATCCACAATTTCATCGAAGTCCTCAGTATCGAACAAAATCACCCGCCGAATATTTAGCTTTTTCGCCGGTTCCAAGTCAATCGAGTGCCATTCCTCATCTGGTATCACGCCAAACGATCGGAATTCTTCATACAAATGCATTTTCCCGTCGATATGAACCCCTTGGTCACTCAGCTCATACTTCATCGTCCGCGGTGGCTTGTGCGCATACACCGCCAATGCTCCCCCCATTGTCACGAAAACACCTATCTCAAGCCATAAATGCAACAAAACAGCCAAACCGGCCAATACCACAACGGTCGCTCCTAGCACCCCGTACCACATCATTGACTTATGATTATGTACGTACTCGGAAGCTTCCCAACTAAACGCAATCTCCGGTTCATACTCAGCTTCTTCCTGAAAATCCTCATCGGCATTATCAAAACTACCATCGTTCACATTTTCGGCCGAAGCCTGCTCATCCAATTCGGAATCTTGAACGACTTCAGCTTCTGCGTCTACTATGGCTTCAACTGGCTGTTGATTGAGCTCTTCGCTCATAATGCTTATCCTCTTGCCAAGCATTATGGCGCATGGAGCGCTCAGTGTACAATATGCGTGTCCGTATATCCGGAGGGGTCGCATAGCGGCCGAGTGCACCGGTCTTGAAAACCGGAGACCTTCACGGGTCCGTGGGTTCGAATCCCACCCCCTCCGCCAGTTATTATTTTCTTTTTCGACCCGTCCCCCTAACCCCTATATAGGGTGGAAGGGGCGGGATTTTTGAACCCAAAATAAGCCCTCAAAACTATCCAGTTCGAATCATTCCCATTCGCATGGGGAGGGGATTCGAACTGACCTAGCTAAATTTTTTTGCGTCTAGTTTTCTTCTCAACATAGACCTTGAGATCCTTCAAGAAGATCTCGCCCGTTACATAGCTCAGAATCTCGCGCTTTTCTTCGCGAGTGCCCTCTTGCAGTACATACTTGGCGTAAGCCCGTAGATCAATGGTTGGTGAATTGGATGGGGTTGGGCTCTGGCCTAGTATCCCGTTGGCAAATTTCTCATAGCGCGCGATCTCTTGCTTAAACTTCTCTTGAGCACCAATCTCATCAATTGGCAGTTCATCAATCAGGCCGAGGAGCTCAATCATGAGATCACCCTCACGAATGTAGGGCTGCTCGCAGTCCAAGTTATTTGCCCTGCCACAATGGTAGTAGACATAGCGTCTGACCTGACCGTCTTTTAAGATCTTGCGCTTCTCCTCGGCCGTAACCCCTGTTTTACAGGCACCACACTTCATAATTCTAGTGAAACCGAACTCTTTGGTACCGGCTGGAGCTTTCGGTGCCACCGTCAGCTGCACCTGAACCTCGTCAAACAGCTCTTTAGTGATCAATGGCTTATGTTTACCCTCATGCCAGGTGTCGATGGTTGTAGGGTACTTAAAGCGTCCGTAGTAGAAGGGGTTCTTTAGTGTCCGGTAGATATGGCTTAAGACCAATCCTTGCCCGCTCTTGGTCTTAAAACCGCTCGTATCCAGCCATCTCTTGAGGTCTCGCCCGGTAGCCGCTTGTTTGGCGACTCTCTCGAACATTTCAATAATGACTGGTGCACGCACCGGATCGACAATAATCTTATCCTCGCCAAGGCCGTTATTCAGATACCCAATTGGAGCCACGCCTGGTCGCCAGCCGTTGGCAGCCTTGTTGCGTAAGCCCCGGATAACGTTCAATCCTCGATTGTCGTTCTCCAGCTTAGCCTGACTCCCAAGGATCATCAGAAGGAACTTCTCGTTAGGTGAATTGGTGAAGGTCTGCCCATGAGTACGGATTTCCTTCAAACCACCCGAGTCCATGAGGTCGACTAAGACGCCCAAATCTCCTGCCGATCTGGAAAGCCTATCCGGAGCCCACGTAATTATCGCATTGAAGTAACCGAGTCGGATGTCTTGAATCATGCGGTTAAAGACCGGTCTGGTACCGGCCACCTTTGATGAGTGGCTCTCTTTGCGGATCTCTGCTACTTCAACACCCCAATGATCCGCCAATAGCGTCATTTCCTTGATCTGCTGCTCGATGGACAGTGCTTGGCGCTCGTCTTGTTCACTCGATTTGCGAGCGTATAAGCAGTAGATCAGTTTGGTCGCGACGGGCGCGGTTTGTATCTGTTGTGGGATAGTCGATTCCATCACCAACACAGTACCGCCACGGGGTACGAAGTCTAGGCTTATTTCTTCTCGTCGTCCCGATACTTAATTCCCCAAAAGTCGAAGTACTCACTGCTATCATCTCCCAACCAGCCGAATCCAAAGGTCACTTCCCATTTGACGTTCATTTGAATGTAATTTAGCCCCATCGACATGGCGTCAGCTAAGTCATCATGCTTCTCGACGCCAAAGCCAACTAACTGCTGAATGATCGGCGCTACGGCCCGATCCTTAGGGAAATAGACTGTCCTTTGTTCAAATAGTGGGCTGGCCAGTTGCAAGCGAGCTCTCTTGTCGGCGTGGATCTTGATGCCCTTCGACTCAATATCCCGGTCTTTGAGCTGTTCAATCACTGCCGCCTGGTACTGGACTTGCTCGACCAGTACTCGTGGCCGTTTTTCATCGTTATGATCTAGCGCCCGGCACATGAGTGCAATCGTATCAAGAGTCTCCAGATGTGACATTTTCCGGTTAATAAAGGTCTTATCGATGTAATAGCGCCGATCCTCTAGTTTGTAGCCAAATAGGTGGATTAGTACAATGGCCGTATAGTCGGCCGTGGCGCTTTGGGAGATAGCCAGGTCAACCGACAGAAATGAGTTAATGTACTCATTCGCCTCGGTTTTCTCAGGCAACTGATCGTAATACTGAATCCAGGCCGGATCGATTACCTGATCCTCGTCAGGAATAATCTTCAGCATATACTCCCGCTGCCAGGTAATATCGTCACCAACCTTGCGACGCTCGAGCGCAATTGCTTTCATGTCTTCATATTTACCCGGCCAGAGAATGTGGCCTTTCTCGTCGACCAGCGGGTATGCCCTGAAGATCCCATCCAGACGCTTATCTTCAAAGCGCTGCTTGAGCCGCATGAGTAGTGAGTCTTCGTGGAGTAGGTTGCCAACAATAATCATCTTGGTATCACGGTCACCAGCTGGGATGACTTCACCCATCAGCCACTTAAAAACTTTGTCACGGCCTTCGCGGGTCTTAGTCGACATCATGTCTTCCACGTCATCGACAATGACCAAGTCTGGGCGGTATTCACCGTGACGGATGCCCCGTATACTCTGGTCGGTTGAGGCGGCACTAATACGGGCGCCATATTTTGTGAGTACCAATGAGCTTGAACCCCATTCGTCGCTAAATTCTTCGAGTGGCCCGAAATCCTTACGTAGAATATCGTTAGTCTCAAACTCCCGCTTAATGTTTGCCAAGTGCATTCTGGCTTGGGCCTGCGTTTGGCTGAGGAGTAGAATGAACTTCTTCTGTGGCGTTCCCAGCACTGCCCAAATCGGATAGGAAGAGGTAATGACTGTCGACTTGCCTGAGCCGCGGAAGGCCACAATCACCGCGTGTTTGATGGTTGGATCTTCGGTAATTTCGAACATCTCACGCTGGAAGTCGGCTGTCGCGTATTTGACGTAACGACCAAGGTAAATGTGGAAGAACCAATAGTGACTCTGCCGGGCTGTAGCCATCCTGATACTGCGGTCTGTCCGAATAGATTCCAGTAGTGGGTTAGGTATTATGCTGGGAAGATTGACTGGTTGCTCGTTCATATCGTGTACTCCTTAAAAATTATCGTTCAATGTTACCCAGCGGTTGTTCTCAAACTCACTAAAGCCTGCCCACAGGCTATGGCGACCAACCATCACCGTGCCGGTCGAACGAACGCCATCATTCTCAAGTACCCGCTGGAGCAAGATCGCAAACGCATCGGCCAAGTCGTCATAACGCTCACTACCGAAACCGGTCAGCTGGTGGATGAGCTGCTCACAGCCTTGGCGCGGGAAAACTACCCTGCCACTTTCAACCAAATGGCTGACCGCCGTTAGGCGTGCCCGTTTATCCTGGCCGTAGACTTTTACGCCCTCGGCCGAGTAGTTCTCCCTGTTCAGTTGTTCGATCAGAGCACTCTGGTAGCCCACATCTTCGATGTAGAGCTTGACGCTGTGTTTGGTGCCAAGCCGTGCTACGAGATCCCGGGCTTCGTCTAGGGTCTGTAAATGAGTCAGATGGGCGTTAACCGGCCGAGGTAAAATATAGATCTTGAGATCTTCGACGTTGCCGTGTACTTGGGCTGACACCATGGCCGTACAGTCAGCGGTTGTCCGCAGTGAAATAGCCAAATCAATGCCGACGGCCGTGTAGCGGTAATGATCCTGCTCCTGGGAAGGCAACTCGTCGTAGTAGCGAATCCAAGCCGGAAAGATAACCTGATCGTCTTC
>JBBRZI010000045.1:0-6226 GCA_038236865.1 Saccharimonadales bacterium (SeqCode) | reverse complement strand
CACCAACTAAAATAGACTGGCATTGCCGTTCTTTTGATTGGCGGGGCGAGGAGGGATCGCTCCACTGCGTTGCGCTCCGCCACAAAGTCATGCTCGGAGCAAGCTCCTGCGCGTGACTTTGCTCTGCCGCACCCTTCCGTTCGCTTCGCTCTCTAGTCGGGTTCAATTCCACGCACCAACTAAAATAGACTGGCAAGCCAGTCTATTTTAGTTGGTGGGCGAGGAGGGAATCGAACCCTCACTCCGTAAGGAACACGATTTTGAGTCGTGCGCGTATACCAGTTCCGCCACTCGCCCGAATTATTAACTCGTTTACATCGCGCAGGTAGGTTACAAGGGGTCATTGTACTATACTTAAGCACATGGAGCTAGCATAAGCTCGAACATGTAATTATGGACGCCGATTCCAAAAATCCCCAGTCAAATGACCAAGCCAGCAGCGGTAGCGACGCGGCTAATTTGATCCGCCAAAAAGTCGCCCAAATCTACGCGGCTGAGCCCAATGCCAGCACCGAAGCCGCTGAAGCCCAACAAACTACAACGCGTAGCAAACACCAGCAGTTCATGTACGATCTCAGTACCTCGGGTAAAGATTTGGCGGCGATCCAAACCGAGTGGCACAATTACTACATCGATCTACCCAGTGCCGAAAAGCACCAAGTTTGGCGCGAATTTTATGAGAGCAGCACTACTATCGCTGCACCCGCTCCAGCCCAACAGCCCGAAGATACTTCGGCCGCTCTCGCCATGGCCGAGCACAAAAACCGCGTAATTAGCCTGGGGCGTAAAAAAGCCACCAGCCGCGGGCGCAAACAACCGCGCCGTGATCTGCGCAACCCAGCCGAGGTGCGCAGCGCCATTCGTGACACGGTGAGCGGCGGCGGCAAGCTGACCGCCAAACATCACTTGCAATCGTTGTTCTTTGGGTTGGGTATCGGCAGCTTAGTCCTGGTTGTCTTCTTATTTGGCTTCTTTAACGAAGTTATTATCGCCCCCTTCATCCAACCGAGCCGGATTGCGGCAGCTACCCCGATCATCGTCGATGCCAACACGGTTGCACCGACCGCCACCCCGGAAGTCATCATCCCGAAGATCAACGTTGAGATACCCGTTATCTACGATCAAACCTCGATTAGTGAAGCCTCGATCCAGACCGCCCTCGAAGACGGTGTCGTCCATTACCCGACGACGGTCAAACCGGGCGAGCAGGGCAACGCGGCCTTTTTCGGGCACTCCAGCAACAACATCTTCAATAAGGGCAAATACAAGTTTGCATTTGTGCTCCTGCACAGTCTTGTGCCGGGCGACACCTTCTACCTGACCTCAAATAGCAAAGTCTACGTCTATAAGGTTATTAGCAAAACGATTGTGCCCCCAACCGAAGTCGGCGTGCTTGGCCCAGTCCCTGGGCAAACAGCCACTGCCACCCTGATTACCTGTGATCCGCCCGGCACAAGTGCTAATCGGCTGATTGTCGTTGGCCAGCAAATTAGCCCCGACCCGGCCGGCAACGCTGCCGTCGCCACCGCCAGTACACCCATCACTACCACTGCCGCACTGCCTGGCAACGGTCCGACACTGTTTGGCCGTTTCCTGTCGACCGCCGCCGGCAAGGCCATCAGCGTGGCTATTATTATCGTGTCTTTCATTTTGACCGTTCGCTGGGTCACCAAGCCCAAACGCCAGCACCGATAAGCAACCAGCCTTTGCCGCTTCGGCTTAGCAAGCCTGACCGTTTTTTGGTACAGTGACGAGCGAAACTGATGACTGATGCCGCCAAAATGGATTGAAACGGAAAGAAGCTATACATGGGTTCAAGGGCTAATCCTCAAGCTCCGCTCCTTGTCTAGCCTAAGTCGCCGACCTCGTAGTAAGCGACGCTGCCGAGCTTGGGATGAACCTCAGCTCAGTGCAGGTCAGTTTGGGCTGGCCCGAGATCGCCAGGAGTCTTTATGGGGCACTCCGTCAGATCAACCAAGCCGGCACCCCGGATGGCCGCCACGATACTCAGACATAATTTTCTGCTGGACGCCAAACCAAAGTCCGTTACGGGGCATTCGCCATTAAAACAGGGTGGAAGATATTCTGGCATGTCCTGATTATAACCCGCTTCGTCATGGCTGCAAGGCTCCGGAAGGCGCCGTAGCCCGCAAAACCCAAGCCGGCGTAGGCTTGCGGCCGTTTAGGGGATAAGCAGGGAGGTTTGGGATAGGTTAAATTGCCCAGCAACTACTTCTGGAGCGATGAAGTACAGGTGCTGATAGTCAGGTGCAAAGAACGGCAAGTAGGCTGGGGCAGCCACGACGAGCGACTGCTGGTTCGTATAATCATAGTCAAACACTAACAGCTTGCCGCCGCTCACATAATTAAGACGATTGCCGTCCATCCACGTGGCGTGGGCTTGAGGTGCATCGAGCGGTTGGGCTGTCTGGTAATTGTAGCCCCGTTTGTTTTCGATATCGTAGACACCAAACTGCTGGCCGTTTTCGGCCACAATAAACTGAGCGTTGTTCGAAAAGCCGACAAAATTCGGGCTCTCCACGTGGAGCACTTGGGCGGGCACCGGTGAACGAACGACTCGGGAATTGATCTGACCAATTGGGTCTTTGTAGACGTAGACCTTGTTTTCGCTCGCCGCGCCAACGGCGAAATAAAAGACCCCGCTGTATTTTGTGAGGTTGAGTAGGTAATTCGTACCGGCCGGCAGGGTACGGATAGTATAGCTTTGGCCGGCTTGAGTGAATTTAACCGCTACTTTCCCAGCGACCGGGCTATCACTCGTTACGTAAAGGACGGCATCGTTGCCATACGACAGATAGGCCAGCACGTGACTGAGTAATGGTACGGCAGTCGGCGCTATAAGCGAAGCCGTCTGTAGCGTGGCATCAGCATTATAGAGATAGAATTGGTCGTATTTTTTATCATTGAGCGTGAGCTTAGCGGGGTTCACCGCTAAGATCACGTTTAAATTGACCGATTGAGCCACTGCGCTACGATCCAATTCTATATACTCGGTTTTCCCATCGTAGAGGTGCTGGAGAACGAAGTGTTGATTATCGTCGGCCCACTCGCTCGGCACCCAGCTTTCAGTCGTCGCGGCTTTAGTGAGGAGGTTTGCGGGTAACGTAATGCCGACAGGGGCGTTGGCCGGGTTCTTGAGGTCATAGACATCGAAGTTGACCATCGAACCGGCTTGAGCCACCACCACCCAGCGGTGGTCAGGACTTTGGGTTGTCACCCCCGGGGCGCTCGCGTAGCTCTGCAACTTCGTAGTGATGATATTCTTGGGAAAGAGCAGGGGATAGTCGTAGTGGGCCACGCGGCCACCTTCAAGATCAATGGTGCGCTCCCATGGTCGATAGCCAGTTTTATCCAGCTTGATGTGGTAGATCCCCGACGGCAGCACAAGTCGCGTGTTGGTTTTAGACTTTGCCAGCGTGCCATTAATATAGATGTCGGCCGGACGTGGTTGGCTCGAAAAGAAAAGCAAGCCGTTTTGGATGATGCTGCCACTGCGATTAACACCAAAGCCGTAGGCTTGATACAGCAAAATAATGGTAGCGATAATAATAGCGACGCCAATCAGCGCATAGCCAATGAACAGCATGATGGTGTGGCGCAGGTGCGTCCGGGGGTCTAGATAATCCATAGTAACGCAGTTAAGCTAAAGTTAATCATACGCTTATAGTATAGCCTGAGGGTAGCATTTACTAAGAACTCATCACGGATCTCGCGTCCATCGCAAGGCCACTCTGGTAGGCATCGGGTGTTAGTTGTATGAGGCAACGTGCCAATAAGCCCATTGCTACTCAAAAACTGCTGGTCGGGACCGCCAAGGTGGCTGGCGGAGGAGGGAGCCGCGTAGTGAGTTCTAAGGCAATCTGAGTTTCGTACTTGCGATGAGGCTAAAGAGGCGCTAAAATTACTATAAATCGCTTATGTTCGCGATGAGGATCTTACTAGCTGTGAGTAAAAACAACAATATTATAGAAATCAATGGCAAACGCTATAACGCCGTAACGGGGGCGCTCGTTACGGGCGCCCGCAGACAAGCCCAGAATATGGACGGCGTCACTCGTGTGGTGGCGGCCGCACCGAATCCAGCGCTCTCGGTCCGCGCGGTGCAACCACCCCTTCAATCCGTCGTCAAGAAACCCGCCATGGATATCGCCCGGCCAGCTCCGGCGCACCTCGCCCACCATTCCCCCCAGTCCGCCCAAACACTGATGCGGCGCAGCGTCCACAAACCAACGGCTAGCCAGGCCCATTTTAAAGCCCAAACGCCGACCGATCAGCTACGCCGACCGCCCAAGCCCGCGATCCAGACTAAATTATCCCACCAAGTCGTCGACCCAAAGCGGCAGAAGCGCGCGCGACATGCCCCCAAGAGCGAGTTGGTCAACCACTTTGGTGCGGTCGCTAGCTTCTCAACAAATTCGTCACACATGTCGGTATTGTCGAGACCAGTTGCCCGGATTGCCCTCGAGAATCAAGTCAGCGCCGCCGCCAGTAGCGCCCAGCCAAGCCTCGACATGTTTCAAAAAGCCCTGGCCGAAGCAACTTCGCACCAACAACCATTCTTTACGCCCGCTAAAAACGGGCGGGGCGGCCGTTTGATAACAAGTCGCACCGTCAAGCTGGTCGCCTCGGCCCTCAGCGTCATTTTGCTAGCCGGCTTTATCACCTATCAACATCTCCCAGACTTAAAGCTCCGCCTAGCCTCCAGCCGAGTCGGTTTTGTAGCCAGTATGCCCGGTTATCGCCCGGCTGGCTTTGCAGTCGGCGGACTGAACTATAGCGTCGGCAACGTGGCCATTAATTACCACAGCAACAGCGACGCCCGCGCCTACACGCTGACCGAGAAAGCCTCAAACTGGAACAGTCAAACCCTGCGCGACGTCTACGTTACGCCCCATGCCGGGCAAGCCTACCAGACAGTCGCCGCCAGTGGCCGAACTGTGTATCTGTTCGGAAATAACGCCACCTGGGTCAATAGCGGCATCTGGTATGAAATCCAAAATAACGGCAATCTGAGCAGCAAACAGCTCATCGATTTGGCACTGTCACTCTAAGCTGTTTTTTACTTCTGCCGTTTTTCTCCTATACTAGCTAGTATGAAACCTGTCCGAACTCGTTTTGCACCCAGCCCGACTGGCTTTCTCCACGTCGGTAATGTCAGAGCCGCTCTGTTTCCTTGGTTGGTCGCCCGTCAAACAGGCGGCATATTCGTGCTGCGCATCGAGGACACCGACCAAGCGCGCGAGGTTGCCGGAGCCATAGAAGTCATGCGCGAAACCCTGCAGTGGCTCGGCATGGAGTGGGATGAAGGCCCCGACAAACCCGGCGACTACGGTCCGTACATTCAAAGTGAACGCAGAGCCTTGTACCTCAAGTGGGCCCAGCGCCTGGCCGACGAAGGGTTGGCTTACGCCGATATTCGATCGCCCGAGGAATTACAAGTACTCCGCGAGGACGCCAAATCGAAAAAACAAGCTTTCTTAGCCCGCAATTACCGCCCTGAGCAGCCGCCCACTTGGCAGCCAGGCATGCCGCTGCGCTTCAAGTCGACACCCCAGGTCTACAGCTGGCACGACGCGATCATGGGTGACCTGTCGGCTGGACCGGAAGCAGTCGACGATTTTATCCTCATGAAATCCGATCAATTCCCAACCTACAATTTCGCGCACCTCATCGACGACCACGAAATGCAGATCACGCATGTTATCCGTGGGCTGGAATACGTCGCCTCCATGCCAAAATACTTAAACCTCTACGACGCGCTCGGCTTTGACCGGCCAATCTTTGGGCACGCGCCGCACATTATGGCTCCCGACGGTAAGAAAAAGCTGAGCAAACGTGACGGCGCCAAGGGCATCCTGCAATACCGCGACGACGGCTTCCTGCCGGCCGCCATGCTCAACTTTCTAGCCTCGCTCGGCTGGAACGATGGCACCGAGCAGGAGATCTTTAGCAAGCGCGAATTAATCGAGAAATTCAGCCTTGACCGTGTCCAGCGGTCGGGCGCCCGCTTCGATGAGCAGCGCCTATTGTGGATGAATGGCACCTGGATTCGCCGGCTTTCAGTCACCGAACTCTACGACGCAACGGCTAACCCGGCCTTTTGGCCCCAGGACATACCTGCCGAATACGACACCAGCGCCTACAAAACACAGGTCCTAACGCTCATCCAGGAGCGCCTCAAGTATTTTGCGGAGATCCCCAGCCT
>JBBRZI010000044.1:0-6780 GCA_038236865.1 Saccharimonadales bacterium (SeqCode) | reverse complement strand
TCCAATTTTTGTTTGGGTCTTCCTGGGGATTGTTTAGTTCGCTCCCCAGAAAAACCCATTTTGGTTTTAAGTTTTAACCAATTTGTGTTGGTTAGGGCTAGTGACCTTTTTGCCGCCAACCCTATGCTCACTAGTATCTGCTTGCTAACAGGTGTAAACAAGCCTTTTTTGAACAAAATTTATACCCAATAAATTGGGCCGCAACTAGAAGAATTACTACGCTTTTTGTTGACATACTTACTACAACAGCCACAAATATCCTATAAAACCCCCTTTTACCCTGTACGAAACCCAAAAATACTTGCCCCAACTTGTAGCTATAATTACTACTACACACTTTTCTTCGAAATTTTATCCACAAGCAATATCTTAGAAATATTATTTTGTTGAGTCAGTCTATGTATCTTGGGGGAAAGCTAAATAGTTTCGCACGAGGATGGTTACGCAGTCGAATGACTTAGCCCCAACGTCATTCCAGCCCACGCTGGGGCGGCAGGAGGGGCTGGGATGAAGACAGAGAAATCCCCCGCTGGCATTGTGAGAGGACTGTGAGAGGACGGACCTCTCACAATTACCGAAAGCTATATCTGTAACATGATGCGCTAGCTTAGCTGTGAGAGGACGGACCTCGCACACAAGGCAGCGTTGCCTGCAATGCTCTAGCTTCAGGACTTTCGGCGAGTTTGCACAATCTTTGCAGGGTGTTCACGGCCTTCCGAAACAAGTATTACGCCCAGTATAACGGAGATCGGGGTTGGCTGACTGTGGTTGTGAACTAAAAAACGCCATGATAGGCGTCTTAGTGGGGTTCCTAGGAAGGACTAGGCAATACTAGTGATCTTGAGAATCGTTTGGTGTTGGCGGTGGCCCCTGACGGTGTGCACGCGCTTCTTAGCCTTGTAGCGGATGCTGGTGACCTTGTCGGCCTGAACATCCGTGCTGACGACCTCAGCAACGACGCTCGCCTTGGCAACGCTAGGGGCGCCAACCTGAACTGTATCGCCGTCAATCACCAAAAGAGGTTCAAAAGTAACGTTTTTATCGTCCGTCTTGAGGAGTTCGACCTTGATAGTCTCGCCTTCCGTCACTACGTATTGCTTGCCACCGGTTTGAATAACTGCTTTTTTCATACTTAGCCAATATTAGCAGATATGTCCGTCTCTGTAAACCCTGTTGCCACCAGACGGCGGGTTACGTAGTGGAATAGTAGGATAGTTTTATAATTTTTAAGTTGAGGCTTAGCTGGTTGACGCTCGTAACGTCGCGGTACTGACGGGCTTGCTAGCACTGTGGTCAGCGGTGGTATATGCGTAATGCCCAGAAAACCGACTTATGGAAAATTATGGTCTTCCTGGGAGGAAGCGTTGGTGTAGTATCGAGGCCTCAAGATTTTTGCCTGGATTCTCGACCGAGTTCAGGATGACAGTTCAGGATTTGGGCTTATTGCTGGCTTGCCAGATCCGGCCCAATCTGCCGAAACCGCGCGCAGTGTGAGAGGACGGACCTCTCACACATTGAGGGATCTTGGGTTGGATTCAGGCTGACGAAGAGTCTACAATGGCAGCTCTAACGTTCGTGTGGAGCTAGGTAGCTTTTTTGAGCTTGATGCCAAGCGTAGCTGCACCTATTTTTACAACAGTGGCGTACGAATCACCCAATTCACCACAGTTTAGCCCAGTCGCTAGTGTCTCCTGTTTAATAGTTTCGGCCAGACTAGGTGTTGTAAATACTGCCGTTACATCGGCGTGATCGCTCCCCAATTGCAGTTCAATCCGATCGTCAACCTCCAGCCCGGCTTCCTTGCGGGCATTCTGAACGTTGCGCACAATCTCGCGCATGACGCCTTCGAGCTTGAGCTCCGGCGTCATATCCATGTCGATCACTACGGACTTCGGGCTGACCTTGAGATTGCCGAAGAGTTTGTGCGCGCCCAGTTCGGCTTCCGTCCCCAGGCGAGCCTCTTTGACGTTGAGTTCTTCGGCCATGATCTCTTGCATGAATTCGCGGTGCTCGGGTGTTACCTCTTTGAGCCAGCCGATAGCGCTTTGCAGCGGTTGGCGAACTTTTAAGCCGGCTTTGGCACGTTCAGCCAAACCATCGGTGATGAGCTCGCGCGTCCAGGCCATCGAGGCCAGCAAGGCGGCATCGACTTCCCCATCGCTTCGCCAATCACACAGGTGAACACTCTCGCCGCCCGTCAACTGCCGGTAGAGCTCTTCGGCCAAGAACGGCGTGAATGGCGCCATAATCAAGCTTAAGCGCGTCAGAACGTAGTGGAGCGTGCGGTAGGCGTCGTTCTTGTCGTTGTCGTCTTCTGATTTCCAAAAACGCTTGCGCGACCGGCGAACGTACCAGTTCGAAGCGTCATCTATAAATGGCAGAATTGGCTTGAGAGCAGCGGCGACATCATAACCTTCCATCTGGCTGTCGACTTCTTTGGCCAATTGATGCACCCGACTGACAATCCATTTGTCGAGCGGATGGTTCAGCTGCGCGCTTGGGTCGCTCAGATCACCCTGCCACTCCCAGCCGTCAACCGACGCATAGAGTGTAAAGAAGTCATACATATTCCAGACCATGCTGAGCTTGCGGGCGACGTCGGCGACTTCTTTGTCTTGCAGCGAAAAGTCTTCGCCGCTCAGCAGTGGTGAGCTGAGCAATAGGTAGCGCAGGCTGTCGGCGCTGTACTTGTCCATCAGCTCATTGGGGTCCGTGAAGTTGCCAAAGCTCTTGCTCATCTTGCGGCCGTCGTTGCCGGCGACCGTACCGGTGACGATGACGTTTTTAAATGCCGACTTGCCGAATAGCCCAACCGAAATGGCGTGCAAGTAATAGAACCAGGCCCGGACTTGACCAACATACTCGACGATAAAATCACCCGGAAAGTTTTGCTCAAACTTGGCGACGTTTTCAAATGGGTAGTGAAACTGGGCGAACGGCATGCTGCCGCTTTCGAACCAACAGTCCAGCACCTTGTCGATGCGTTCGTACACAACCCCGTCTATTGTGAAGGTTACATCATCGACCCACGGGCGGTGGTAATCTACCAACTCTACCCCTGATAATTCTTTGAGTTCGGCGTAGCTACCAACAACCTTAATATGCTCAGTACCGTTGTCATCCGTGCCTTTCCAGACCGGCATGGCGGTGGCCCAGAAGCGATCACGGCTCAGATTCCAATCGGGAGCACTCGCCACCGTCTTTTCGAAGCGGCCGTGTTTGATGTGCCCGGGGAACCAGTTGACGACGGCGTCGTTCTGCTCGAGCATCTCGGCGCGCTGGCCGGCGATGTCCATAAACCAACTCGGGTGGGCTCGGTACATCAGTTTCGTGCCACAGCGATGGCAGTGGGGGTAGCTGTGCGTAATGTAATTGATGCGCCAGACGACGCCTTGTTCGTGCAGCTCTTTGGCGATCTGTTTATTGACCTCCCAGACTTGCTGGCCAACCCAAGGGCCACTGCTAAAGAAGCCGTTCTCGTCAATATCGAGCACAAACGGAAAACCCTCCTGCTTAGCCAGGGCGTAGTCTTCTTCACCGTAGGCCGGTGCCAGGTGGACAATACCGGTGCCGTCTTCCATCGTTACGTAGTCGGCGTGCCAGATCTTGTGCGCGTTTTTACCACGGTTCTCAAACAACGGTTCGTAGGACTGGCCAACCAGTTCGGCCCCTTTAAATGTCCGCAATATTGTGTGCGGCACAACGTTGTGTTTTTCATCTTGGAGGACTTTGTCGAGCATGGCGCTGGCCAGGATCAGCTTATCATCGCCGACCTGCACCTCGACGTAGTCTTCGGCCGCATTGACGGCTGCCGCGGTGTTGGCAGGGAGCGTCCAGGGGGTGGTCGTCCAGGCTAACAGTGAGCTGTCGCTACCAACAAGCTTGAGCTTCACGTAGACCGACGGATCGGTGACGTCTTGGTAGGAGTTATCCATGGCGACTTCGGCTTTACTGATTGGCGTGGCGTCACGAACGCAGTACAGCAGCACCTTTTCACCCTCGTAGACTTTGCCTTTGTCGTAGAGCTGTTTAAAGGCCCACCAGACTGATTCCATGTACTCTTTATCCATGGTTTTATAGGCGTGTTTAAAGTCGACCCAGCGACCAACCCGCTCAATCGTGCTCTCCCAGAGGTCACCGGTGGCAACCATGTTCTCACGACAGGTCAGAATGTAGTCTTCCAGGCTGATTTTGGTGCCGATGTCGCGCTTATCCTGGATGCCAAGCTTCTTTTCGGTAAAGACTTCGGCGGGCAGGCCGTGGCAATCCCAGCCCCACACCCGCTCAACGCGCTTGCCTTTCATCGTCCAAAAGCGCGGTACGGCGTCCTTGGCGATGCTCGACAGCAATGTGCCGGTGTGCGGCACACCGGTGATGAAGGGTGGACCATCGTAGAATACGTAGGCAGTATCGGCCGGCCGTTGCTCGACCGACTTTTCGAATGTTTTTTGATCGTTCCAATAGGCCACCAGATCCTTTTCGTAGTCGATGGCCCGGCGCCGGGTTCCCTTTTGAAATTTCATGGTTGCTCCTTGGGGTTGTGATACTTGTTGAGATATAAAAACCGCTCGTCCTGAATGATCAATTCTTGATCAGGACCCGAGCGGTTAGCGAGGGTGGTACCACCTGAATTTCTGACTCCCGAAGGCGACAGACACTTCATTCACCAGTCACGATGGTGGGTTCGTCAGAGTCTACTGGGCGGCTATTGTAAAACCCGCTGTTCTGTCTGCTCCGTTCCCTGATTGTTTGCTTCAGAGATTGCGGTGGATAGCCGCTCAACGGATGTACCAAATTGTAGCTCCAGTATACCACGCAATCTGGCGCGCCAAAGCCAGATAGCCTAGATATCAGGCAACCGCTTCACTTTAGAGAAAGAGCTCGAGCCTGGATACTGGGCAACCGCTTCACACCAGGAAAACTATAATTTCATAAGAAGGTTTTCTTGGGCTTACGCATATATCACTGCTAACCGCAGTGCTAGCAAGCCCGGTACGACAAGGTGAGGAGTTCTGGATGCCGGGTCGAGCCCGGCATGACAGGGTTGAAGCCAACTATAAAACTATCCGACTATCTAACTATCCGACTATTCAGCTACTCAGCTACGCGTAAGCGTAAGCGGCGACTTCGTTCATCAGAGGTAGCACCGGGCCCTGCCAGGCTCGGACAATGCCGCCATCGGTCCGTACAACGAGAATCGCCGGATATTCCACAATATCGTATAGGCTAGCCGTGGCCATGCCTTCCCGGCTATCGATGTTGGCGACTTCGATTTTGCCGCCGTGTTGGCGGGCCTGGTAATCGTGAATAAAATCTTCGACGATGCGGCCGTGTTCAGAGTTGGGTCGGTAAAGGACAAGCACTTTCATAGTTCTAGCGTACAGAGCTTCCCCGCCCCAGTCAAGGCGTCGCCACCCCGACGCTCAAAACTCTCACTGTCGCCCTAACTCCACCACTGTTATACCAAACGTGCGCTTGTCATGCCGGGCGTCCCATTGTCATCCCAAACACCCCGCTGTCATCCCAAACTTGCTTTGGGATCCAGACAAAGAGCTCTCAGCCTGGATACCGGGTCGAGCCCGGCACGACAAGGCGCATGTCCGGCACGACAAGGCGATAGTTCTAGGTACCGGGTCGAGCCCGGCATGACAGCGTAAGCCTGGCATGACAGCTGCATAAGCTTGACGAGAAGCTATTGCAGTGGCGAGATTTGTCATTGTTGCTGTCGCTAGAGCTAACCCCAACTACCAACCCCTATCTACCGCCCTAGGGAGTTGTTGCCATTTTGGCGCCAATCACGATGTAATCGAAACTATACTGGGTGGCGGCCAGGGCTTTGTCTTTACTGACGATGCGGAAGCCAGTCGTTGTTTTCTCTACATAGACACGGATATCGAGAGCGTTACCATTCGTTGGCGTTAGGGCTACCTTGAATGTGCCGTTAGCAAAGGCCTGGGCAAAGGTTATTTCGGCCAGAACACCGCTGTTGGCAATGGTTTGGCCAGTGTTGATCATGACCGTTCCGGCGGTATCCGTGCCGTCGACTGTTGTGCTGGCTGCAATCTGATCGAGCGTACTGCTGCCGGCGGCGGCACCCACTGCGACGAGTGGCGCATCACCAGATGACACGATATGCCCGTTCACCAAGATGTTGCGGGTTTCGACGTCGCCGAGGACAACGAGCTTGCCCCTAAATGTCGCGGTACCAGTAACAGTCAAATTAGTAATGGTAGCTGTGCCGGACACATTAAGGTCGGTGAGCGACGTCAGGCCACTGACCTGTAGTGTCGTGGTGGCAATATCGTTCGACTGGAGGTGGTTAGCATCGTTCGGGTTGAAGTACGTGTTATCGATGAACAGCAGAATGGTTCCAGTTGAGCCGTCAAAGGCTTCGAGCGCCCGGCCAATCACTGGGCCAGCTAGGGTGGCCTTCATGGCGACCCCGGGAGTTCTCGAGCTTGTGAGGTAATCACCGGCAGCAATTGCCCCATTTTCATTCACGACCTTGACAGGCACCCGGCCGGACAACGCTAGGGGGCGCTGGCTGGAATCGTCGGTGCCGTCCATGAGGCCGTTGGTCACAAAGCCAGGGTGGGTGGAGATGACGCCCAGAGCACCCGGATCGTACGGCTTGGCTGACTTCACAACCGCTCCGGGGTGCAGTGGATCGAGCGCCACGACGTCAGCGGCCCCAATTGACCGGTCGCTAGCTGTAATGTTCTCGGCGTAGTCCGGCGCGCTAACACCGCCGGTGATAGTACCCTTGGCTTTCAGGTTGCC
>JBBRZI010000043.1:0-7470 GCA_038236865.1 Saccharimonadales bacterium (SeqCode) | reverse complement strand
CCGTTATTCTCGGATCAACCCGCCAGGGCCGCCAAACTGCCAAACAAGCCACCTGGGTCGTTAATACCGCCCAGCAAATCGAAGGCGTTGAAGTTGAACTACTCGACCTCAAGGAGTATCCAATGCCATTTTTTGCCGAGGCCGCCTCACCGCGCTATAACCCTAATCGCACCATCGACCCGATTGCCGAGAAGTGGCTGGCCCGCCTCGAGGCCGCCGATGCGTATATTTTCGTCACCCCTGAGTATAACCACTCCATCCCGGGCGTACTGAAGAACGCGTTTGACTACATCGATTTTCAGGTCGACCGTAAGCCGGCGGCCATCGTTTCGCATGGCGCCTACGGGGGCACTCGAGCGGCTATGCACCTCAAGGAAATTATCTCTGAGAGCAAAATGATACCCATCCCCAATGCAGTTGCTTTTTCCGGCGTAAGTGACGGCATCGATGAGGCCGGCAACATCAGTGAAGCCCTCAAGGCCAATCCGTATGGACCGCAAGCCGCCCTTAATGGCGTATTGGCCGAGCTCAAGTGGTACAGCGACGCGCTATCGGCCGGCCGGGTCGCAGCCTTGGCCTTTGATCTCGGTAAAGAACCCGTGGCGGCCTAACAACCCGTTCACACTCTCTTTCGATGCTCAGCGGCCCCTCTGTGGCTGCAATACTATTTCCAGCTCGTCTCTATAGACCCGTAGGGTAGGTGCCTGCCCGAAAATAGTTATTCGACTCACCAGGATGCCTGGCTGATGACCTAAGAAAGATTAAGAACAGGTTCAAGGTCGGCGGTTTTTGTTTACCGCCAAACAGAGGTATAATTGGCTAAATGATTGATAAGCACGCCATACCGACGAAATTACTGTGGGTCGACTTAGAAATGACCGGCCTCGACGCCCAGCAAGACGTCATCTTGGAAGTAGCGGCGATCGTCACCGACTTTCAATTTAAAACGCTGGCCACTTATGAGGCCTGTGTGCGCCAGCCGCGGGACGTAGTGGTCAATCGGATGGACAAGAATGTCTGGTGGCAGGATTATCCCGCCAATCGCGACAGCTTCGTCGCCAAGTTGAGCGATGGTTCGCCTAGTGGCCAAGTCGAGCAGGAACTCATTGCCCTCGTGGCGCAGCAGTTTGGGTCTGAACCGGCGATTTTGGCCGGCAACTCGATCCACAATGACCGCAATTTTATTAAACAGTGGTGGCCCCAGCTCGACCACCAGCTCCATTACCGCATGCTCGATGTCAGCAGCCTTAAAATTATCATGCAGGGCAGGTACGGTGAGGAGTTTGAGAAAAAGGAAATTCACCGCGCCCTCGATGACATCCAGGCGAGTATCGCCGAACTACAGCACTACCTTGAGTACCTCAAGCACCAACCGGCCAAGCAGCTGGTCTAACGGATACAATAATTATGAATCACAAAGAAGTTGAAGACTACATTTTGAGTATGCCCAATGCCCGGCTGGAGTACCCTTTTGGCGAGGGGGTGGCCGTGTATAAAGTTGGCGACAAAATGTTCGCCCTCATCACCGAAGGCAAGAACCCGGTGCAGATTAGCCTCAAATGCGATCCGGCACTCGCCAAAGTGCTGCGTGAGCGCTATGAAACTGTCATGCCCGGGCAACATCTGAACAAAAAACACTGGAACACAATGCTCCTGAGCGGCCAGCTACCTTCGAGCGAAGTCGAAGATTTGATTCGGCACAGCTACTTGCTCGTCACCGAGGCTAACTAACCGGTTAGTTTTGAAGTTGAAAGCTGGCTGCAGTCCGAGCTAGCTTTAGGCTGCCTAAACTTTTATGGTATTGCCGTTATTGTCCAAGCGGTTTGAGCTGTTGCAACAGCAATTGGGCGGTTGTGTAAGCACTTTTGAGCAGTTGGCGACCCTCTGGACCGGTCGTTTTGACGTAAGCTTGCTGAAGAGTTTGTTCGTAGGTCGTCAGTTTGGTCTGCATGACTTGGCGGAACGTCGCATCGTAGGTCGAGGCGGCAACCGAGGCCGCCAATTGCTGATCAGTGGTGGCGCTGATTTGCAGGTTCAGCTCTTTGGCGGCTAGTTTGTGGCCGTTAGCCTTGAGGTAGGTGAGGAGCTGCTGCTGCTGGCTAGTCAGGGCGAGCTGGGTGGTCAGGGCAAAATTATTGGTCGTCCCTTCTAGGAGCTGCGCAGCGGTTGCTTTATTTGTGAGGTGAATGAGTTCCTGCTGCTGGCCGGCGATATTGAGGAGGAGCGGCGTGTTTGTAGTATCGACGAGCAGCAGATTCTTGACGATTATAAACAGTATAAGCAGGACTAGGGCACCGCCGACTATGATAACGACTCGTCCCACGACCGAGCCACCGCCCGGCAGTAGGCTGCGGCGCGGCGCAGTGCCCGGGTTGACGATGAAATCATAAGGGTTGGGATCGGGCTGAGCACCATAGGGTGGCTGTTGCGGCTGCATAAGCACTATAATAAAGGTTTATGGCACGGGGCGCCAGAATTTGGTATACATATTCGCTCAGGTAACCGGTTGGCACCGGCAAATGATGGGTGGCGGCCTGCCTTGGCGGCAACTGGGGTACAATAGGGTACATGGATGCAGTCGAAGAGGTCAAAACCCGGTTGAGCATTGAAGATGTAATCGGCGAATATGTTCAGCTCAAGCGGGCCGGACGCAACTGGAAAGGTTTGAGCCCGTTTAGCAACGAACGCTCGCCGAGTTTTGTGGTCAGCCCCGAAAAACAGATTTGGCACGACTTTTCTTCGGGTAAGGGCGGCGACATGTTCAGCTTCGTGATGGAAGTCGAAGGCTTGGATTTCAAAGCAACGCTCGATCTGTTGGCGCGCAAAGCCGGTATCGACCTGGACCAGTTCCGCGGCCAGAGTGGCGGGCCCAAGGGGCCCGATAAAAAACGCTTGCATGAACTGCTCGATTTGAGCACTAAATTTTATCAAGTGCAGTTTAGTCAAAATAAACTGGCTCTGGAATATGTCTTCAAAAAACGCCTGTACACCAAAGAAACCGCTCTAGAATGGCGGCTGGGTTATTCGCCAAATAACGGTACGGCGCTCGTCGATTTTGCGCGCAGCAAAGGCTTTAGTGTCGAATTGATTAAGCAAGCCGGTCTGAGTTCACAACGCTATTCCGGGGTGGCCGACATGTTCCGCGGGCGTCTGATGATTCCGCTGCAAGACGCCCAAGGTCAGGTAATTGGCTTCACGGCCCGCCAGCTGGATGACGACCCCGAGGCGCCCAAATACATCAATACACCGCAAACCGTGCTGTACGACAAAAGCCGGCACGTGTATGGCTTGCATCTCGCTAAAGAGAGTATCCGCAAGTTAAAGTTTGTCGTCATTGCCGAAGGTAACCTCGACGTCATTGCCAGCCACCAAGCGGGCGTGCGCCAAGTTGTCGCCACCGCCGGTACCGCCCTGACCGAACCGCACCTCAAGGCACTCAGCCGCTTCACGCCGGACATTCGGCTGAGTTTTGACGCCGACAAAGCCGGCCTGGCGGCGACTGAGCGGGCCATCCCAATTGCTAGTCGCGTCAAAGTGTCGCTTAGCATTATTACCATCCCCAGCGGCAAAGACCCCGACGAGCTGATTCGCCACGATCCAGCGGCGTGGGAAACGGCTATAAGCCAGAATCAGTACGCGCTCGATTGGCTGATTGATCGCTACAAAAAGTTACTCGATACGTCATCGGCCGAAGGTAAGCGCAAGTTCAGCGATGTGTTGCTGCCGGTTGTCCGGTCGCTCGGCGACGCCGTTGAGCGCGATCACTATCTCAATTTAATTGCCAAAACCATCGAGGTAAGCCGGAATGCCCTCGAGCAAAAGTTTGACGCCACCGCGGCGTCCGAGCTGGCGCCCCGCCGCAAGCAGGTAAAGGTTACGCCCGAGCAAGTGAGCAAGGCCACTGTCGAAGCGCAGCGTATCCAGGACAACTTCTTGGCCCTCGTCTTGCAACGTCCGACGCTGCGGGAATTTATGCAGCTTATGACGCCGGCGATGTTTGACAGTGAGCCAGCCCGGTCGCTGGTTGAGTTTCTACAGGCCCAGCCCGAGTTCTCCGGCCAGCCCGAAGCCGCCCCGGGGCTGAAAAATTTGGCAGATTATGTTAAAATAGAGACATTACTCTACGAGGAACTCTATCAGGGTCTCGAGCTCAACGAGCTTCATTACGAAGCCGCTCGATTGCAGACACGACTGATAGAGCAATATGTCAAAAAGCAGAAACAAGACTTAGCCCTCCGATTAGCTGGCGCCGACGACGCGACTATCGCTACATTGTTGGCCGAGGTAAAAGATTATGACGCATTACTAAACCAAGTTAAAGGAGGCATAGCTCATGGCGAAGCCAAATAAATCCAACAAAGCCGACAAGCCCGCCAAGGCAGTCAAATTAACCGATGATCAAAAAGCTGAGCTGCTCAAGCTCAAAGACGATCTGTATGAGCGTGGCAAAAAAGAAGGCACTCTTGATCAAAAAGACATATCGGCCCTGATCCCCGACGTCGCTGAGCACGCCGAGGTGCTCGATGCGCTGTTCACTGAACTGGCCGAAGCCAGCATTACGGTTACCGGTGCCGAGCCGGATGCGGCCACCTTCACCGACGAGTGGGCCGCCGAAGAGGCTGAAGAGGAAGAAGTCGCCACCAATGTCGCCGTCTACCTCGACGACGACGTCGCTGACGATTCGGTCCGCCTCTACCTGCGCGAGATCGGTAAGATTCCACTGCTATCTTCAGAAGAAGAGCTGGCCCTGGCCCAACGGGTAGTTAGCGGTGAAAAGGAAGCCAAAGATAAAATGGCCGAAGCCAATATGCGTTTGGTCGTCTCGATTGCCAAACGCTACGTCGGCCGGGGGCTTGACCTGCTCGATCTTATCCAAGAAGGCAATACCGGTTTGCTGCGAGCGGTTGAAAAATTCGACCCAGACAAGGGTTTCAAATTCAGTACCTACGCGACGTGGTGGATCCGCCAAGCGATTACCCGAGCGATTGCCGACCAGGCTCGCACCATTCGGATTCCGGTGCACATGGTGGAAACGATCAACAAACTGTTGCGCACCCAGCGCCGCCTGACCCAAGAGCTCAACCGTGAACCGACCAACGAAGAAATCGCCAAAACCATGGAAATCGAAGTTGATAAAGTCGAACACATTATGAAGATCAAGCAGGATATTTCTTCGCTTGATGCTTCCATCCGTGACGACGAGGATGAATCGGTGCTGGCTGACTTTATCGAAGATGAAGACGCTGTCACCCCTGAGGAATCAGCCACAGGCCAGTTACTCAAAGAGCAGGTCAAAGAGATGCTGAGCGCGCTGACCGAGCGCGAACAAAAAATATTGAAGTTGCGATTTGGTCTCGAAGACGGCAAAAGCCACACGCTCGAGGAAGTCGGCCAAGAATTTAGCGTCACTCGCGAACGTATCCGCCAAATCGAAGCCAAAGCCCTCGCCAAATTGCGTAAACACCGCGACGCCAAAAAACTTCACGACTACATTAAATAGCAGGTAGAATTAGTAGATGGGCACACTGCAAATCATCGGTCTCGCAGGCACCAACGGCTCCGGTAAGGACGCCGTTGGTGAGATTTTAGCTACTTCATACGGCTACTTATTTATTTCCGTCACCGAGCTGCTGCGAGCTGAAGCCAAACGCCGCCAGCAGCCAGTTGAGCGGGAAGTGCTGCGCACAATCAGCGCTGAATGGCGCCGTGAGCTCGGCCTCGGCGTGCTCGTCGATAAAGCCGTCGCTGAGTACGAGACTATAAAAGACAAGTATACAGGGGTGGTCATAGCCAGCTTGCGCAACCCCGGCGAAGCCGATCGGGTTCACTCCATGGGCGGCACGATGCTGTGGATTGACGCCGCACCGCGCGTTCGCTACGACCGGGTGCAGTCAAACAAAGACCTGCGCGGTCGAGTCGAAGAGGATAACAAGACCTTTGAGCAATTTTTGGCCGAAGAGGCGGCCGAAATGCATACCCCAAAGGGTGGCGATGCGGCCAACCTCAACAGTGCTGGTGTCAAAGATCGCAGCGACGTTTTTTTGAAGAATGAAAGTTCGGATCTGATCCAGCTGGAGCGCGAACTCGTCCAATGCCTGGGGTTGTAAATGGCCCGGCTGGAAAACGAAGTACACAACAACCCAAACCGCCCGGCACCAGCCGATATATTAGCGCAAATCGAAACTATAGAAGTAGCCTATTGGTCGTTTGAAGCCCAAAAAATGTTGGGTTTGATTGAAGTCAATCGGGCAGTTGTGGACGATGTGCGGAGCTTTTTTAAGCTGGCGCTTGACCTGAAGTTTCCTCTCAATAGCGTAATCCGCGCCAGCGATGCACCGTATGACTGGGACGATGGCCTGATGATGATCGCGAATGCCACCTCCGGCTTTAACTACCGCCCAATCGTCGATACGGCTGAAGTCTCAAACCACGGTTACGGCCGGGCGTTTGACGTTAACACCCGGCTTAACCCCTACATCCGGTTCAAGGCAGGTGCTCAGATTGTGGCACCAGCTGGCGCTGAGTGGGACCCGAGCCTACCGGGTACGTTGTACGCCGGCCATCCACTGGTGACCCACATGGAGGCGCTGGGCTGGTCGTGGGGCGGTAATTGGCTGCCTACCGAGCGGGGCGCTATTGATTACCAGCACTTTGAAAAACCGCCTAATGAACCCGTCTCATAACTCCTCCCGGTTGTGAAAATTATCCTGGTGCTGCTAGGATAATTTGGAACGGGGATGAGCTACGAAAAGGGTTCGAAAAAACTAATTGGTAGCGTGGACGGCGCGGTGGAGCTTGAGGACAGCCCGCCGGGAGTGCTTGCGGGTGTGGCGCTGGGTGATGCGGAGTCCAAAGTAAGCGCCGGCGGCCAGCAGGGCCGTCAGCCATTCGCCCCAGCCGAGATTGGCGGTGCCAAAGTAGCTGTGCAAAAACGGCGTGTAAATAATCCCGCCGATAAGCAGGAATGACATACCAAAGGCCCCGAGCAATTTTTTATTACTCCACAGATAGCTCGTGAAAAACTTCTCGTGGGTATCGGCCCGCTCAAAAAGGAGATAGACGTAGAGGCAAAGGACTAAGGTGACGTACGTCAGGGTTGTCGCCTCCAGATAGAGCGGGTTGGCCGAATCGATGTAGGCGGGGCTCACGTGGTGGCGTACAAAGAAGAAGGCGTAATTGGCGTAACTGATACTGGCGGCGACAGCGCCGAAGCCGATGAAGCCGCTGATCGCCCGCCGATTAATGATATGATCCTGCAGATTTCGGGGTTTGGCGCGCATCAATTTAGCGAGGGGTTTATCCCAACCGAGGGCCGTTATTGGCAGGATCTGGGCGACAATGTCGATAGCCAGGATCTGAATGGCCGTGATGGCTGGCGGAATATGCAATAGGGCCAAACCGGCTAGGCCCAGCAGTACGGTGATGAGCTCGGCGGCGTTGCTGGTCAGGGCGCAACGGGCGGCTTTTTTG
>JBBRZI010000042.1:0-7864 GCA_038236865.1 Saccharimonadales bacterium (SeqCode) | reverse complement strand
GGCATGAATCGCCAGGTCAAAGTCTTCATGCAGACCGCCGCCACTGCAGACGGTCGATCGTATCTTGAGCCAAGCGGAGCGGCGGATACCCATGTTAGCGCCCTGCAAAAAGACTTCGTCACCCATGCCGTCGGCAATCCGTTGGCGAAAGTAGAGCTCCAGGCGGCCGACTTGGGCTTGCCACGGTAAATCATGATAGGTAATGGCGCCCGAGGTGGCGGCGATAGAGCTATCGGCAAATATAGTCTGCAACCGAGCTACCCAGTCACTGGGCACGATTGTGTCGGCATCGATCCGACCGATCACATCGCCGCGGGCCGCGTTAAAACCCCGATTGCGCGCGTGGACCACCCCTTGGCGGCGAGCCCGCAATATCGTCACGAACGGGAAACGCTGGGCAACGGCAATCGTAGCGTCAGTTGAGTTGTTGTCGACCACGATCACCTCTGTGGGCATGACCGTTTGCCCGGCGATAGCCCGCAAACAAGCGTCCAAGCAGGCAGCCTCGTTGTATACTGGAATTACGATACTAATATTCATAAAAAGCTAATACTTATTATATGTCAAAACCCCTCCAATCCTATGGTAATCGCCTGACAAAGAGCTTAAACCGGCGCGCCAGCCAGTGCTGGCAGAAGAGTTGGCGGCACAAAATTAGCGTTGTTGTAGTATTGTCGGGAATCGCCCTAACGGCTAGTATGTACGGTATCTCCCAATGGTACGTACATACGGAACAAACTAAGCCCCTCCAGCTCGGTGTCAGCTTTATCCCTGATTACGCCCAAAGCCTCGGTGTCAGCCCTGAGGATACACTGGACAATTTACTGGCCATCGGGGTGCACCAATTTCGCCTGGTCAGCTACTGGAGTGATGGCGAGCCAACAAAAGGGCAGTACGATTTTAGCCAGCTCGATTGGCAATTTAGCAAAGCCGAAGCCGCCCACGCCCAGATCATTCTCACGGTCGGCTTGCGCCAACCACGCTGGCCAGAGTGCCACATTCCCAATTGGGTAGGGGATGAACCCGTCAATGTCTGGCAGCCGCAGCTCGAAAACTATATGACCGCTGTCGTTTCTCGCTACCAGCACTCGCCCAGCTTGCAGAGTTACCAGCTCGAAAACGAGTACTTCCTGAAAGGCTTTGGCAGCTGCACCAACTTTGACCGCAGCCGACTGGTCAGCGAATACGAGCTGATCAAAAAACTCGACCTGGCACACCCAATTATCGTTGGCCGCAGCAATAACGCCCTTGGTTTCCCCGTTGGCCAGCCCCAACCCGACCTCTTTAGCATCTCCGTTTATAAACGCGTCTGGGACTCCGGCCTTACCCACCGCTATTTGGAGTATCCGCAACCTGCCTGGTTTTACGGCTATATCGCCGGTGTCCAGAAAATATTCAACCATCGCAATATGATGTTGGGTGAGCTGCAAGCCGAAGCCTGGCCGCCTAACGGCCGGACCATACCGCAAACCAGTTTGGCCGAACAAAACAAATCATTCAACGCCGCTCGCTTCAAGGACCGCATCGCCTACGGCAAAGCCACGGGTATGCGCCAGATCGAGCTGTGGGGGGCCGAATACTGGTATTACCGCCTGCGCGTCCTGCACGACCCGAGCCTTTGGAACGTCGCCGAGCAAGAGTTCCGTGCCCAGAAATAACCCAATCGATCAAGCCCGGTGGGGCGTCAGTTTTTCGCTCAAGCAATGCCGCAACTTTGCTGTCGGTAGCAAAGAAACCCTCAATTGGCTGCTGCATGACGCCGGGTTTCGCCGCGTTCGGTTAATGAGCTATTGGGATGAACACGAGCAAGCACCAGGAAAGTACGATTTTAGCGCGCTCGACTGGCAGATTGCCGCTGTCAAAAAAGCTGGGGGTGTCATCACACTGTGCCTCGGTGCCCGCCAACCGCGCTGGCCCGAAAACCACTGGCCGGATTGGGCCTGGGCGCTACCCAAAGCAGAACGAACGGCCGCGCTACTGCGTTACATCGAGCAAGTAGTTGAGCGCTACAGGCAGGAAACTTGCATCATTAGTTATCAACTAGAGAACGAAGCGTTGCTTAGGGCCTTCGGCCAACGCGCCGAAGTTGACCGATCGCGGCTCAAAACTGAGTATCAACTCGTCAAACGGCTCGACCCGAGCCGCCCTATCATCATGACCACCAGTACCTCGTGGGGCATTCCGCTGCGCCGCCCGATCCCCGACATTAGCGGCTTTTCGTACTACCATACCTATTACAGTGGGCCGCAGCAGCGCTATAAAAAAGCCGGTGGCCATTATGCAGCCGTACACCGGCTGCGAGCCGCGGCTATCCAGTTACTGCACCAGTCGCCTAGTTTTATCCACGAACTGCAGCTAGAGCCTTGGGCACCAAAAGCCATCTGGGAAGTACCGCCAACCGAGCAAGACAAATCAATGGGCCCCGACCGAGTAGCGCTCAGCGTTGCCCGGGCCAGGCGTACCGGTCTGTACCCAATTGATCTCTGGGGCGGGGAATGGTGGTACTGGCGGCTCAAGCACGGCGATCCGTCGATCTGGCAAGCCGTACAGCAGGCCCTTACAAAACGCTGATGTATCGATAGTTAATGTAGAATTAAGCTTTGTGCTCTATGGTGAGATTGTCTATAAAAAACCGAAAGGATATTCATGGCAATAGTAACTCCAACCGGGCGCATCGGTCGCATCAAACAACGTGTGCAAGCGCTCAATCCCCGCACTAAACACTGGGTACTCAGCAGCACCAGAACCGGCAGATTTCTAAACGTCAAAGCCGACACAAACCCGTTTCGCGCCGTTCGCCACAGCAAACCAAAAGCTAAGTAGCCAGAACAACTTCGCGCAAACCAGCAACAACGACGGGTTTAGTGTCAACCTAGTTAACAGCTACACCCTCCCGTCATGCCGGGCTCGCTGTGCTGTCATGCCGGGCTCGCTGTGTTGTCATGCCGGGCTCGACCCGGCATCTAGGCTTTACGCTCCTTTTCTGGATCCCAAACCAAGTTTGGTATGACAGTGGTGGTAGTTATAACTTGTGCGGGTCATCACGATGCCCGAATGTTGACGCAGAGCGCTTTATCATCAGGTATACTATCGGTATGGCTAAGAAGAAACCCATCCAGTCAAAGACCATCACCAACCGACGCGCCCGGGCCGATTACGAGCTCGGTGATTCTTTAGTGGTGGGTATGCAACTGACCGGGGCCGAGACCAAAAACCTGCGTATGGGCCACGGCCAATTGCGCGGTGCTTACGTGACGGTCAAAGATAACGAGCTATGGCTGCTCAACGCCACGATTTCCGGTACTAATGGCATTCCCCTGTCCGAAAGCGAACAAACCCGTACCCGCAAACTCCTGGCCAAAAAACGTGAAGTCACTGCCCTTATAGAATCCAAACAAATGGGTAAAACCATCGTCCCCCTCGATATCCTCACCGGCGGCCGCTTTATCAAACTCCGTATCGCTGTCGGCCGCGGCAAACGCCAATACGATAAACGCCAGACGCTTAAAGCCCGCGACGAAAAGCGAGCGATCGATCAGGCCCTCAAGCAACGTTAACGATACTCCGGATTTGCAAAGTCAAAGCGCGCGCCAGCGTCCCACGCCGACCGCTGATTGCCATGGGCCGGAATACCGCCAGCATCTTTGAGCAGCTTGGCTAGATGCATCAGATTCCAAGTCATAAACGTCGTATTACGATTGGTAAAATCGTTTTCGGGCCCGCCCGAACCTTTGTCCAGGTAGCTCGGCCCCGGCCCAATATCACCAAGCCACCCGGCATCGGCTTGGGGTGGAATCGTACAGCCCAAATGCTGGAGGCTATACAGGATGTTCATGGCGCAGTGCTTCACGCCATCTTCGTTGCCGGTAATCAAGCAGCCGCCAACTTTTCCATAATAACTATATTGACCTTCGCTGTTGAGTTCGCCCGATTGGCCATAGAGCCGCTCAATGACCTTTTTAGTAACCGAGCTGTTATCGCCCAGCCAAATCGGTCCGGCGATCACCAAGATATCGGCCGCCTCAACTTTCTTATACAGCTCCGGCCACTCGTCCATGTCCCAGCCGTACTCACGCATGTCCGGGTAAACGCCCGTGGCGATATCGTGGTCAATCGCCCGGATCACTTCTGTAGCCACACCGTGCTTTTGCATAATCTGGGTGCTGATATCAATTAAACCCTGGGTGTTGCTGACGTCCGGCGATTTTTTTAGCGTCGTATTAAAGAACAGGGCAGTCAAACCCGTAAAATCATACTCAGTAACTTTGTTAGCCATACGCTATCCTCCTCGTATTCTTTCCTTACGTACTTAAGAAATAGTATGCCGATTGCCGCTTTTGCACTGTTAAGGAGTTTACACAGGCCGCGTAAACAGGTAGACTTATTTGGATGTAATAATCCGGGGTAGCTCAGCGGTAGAGCGGGTGGCTGTTAACCACTAGGTCGAAGGTTCGAACCCTTTCCCCGGAGCCAAATAAAAATAATCAGGCCTTGTGTCTGGTTATTTTTATTTCACAGCCCGAGGATGGGTTTGAATCTTCGACTAGCGTGACGTAGTCGGGCGTAGGTCGGAGGTTCGGTGGAGCATAAGCTCTCGCAGATGCTCGCTTCGAGAAAGTTTGTGCGGAAGAGGCGCCAACCGACCCTTTCCCCGGAGCCAGACCAAGCAGAGAAAAGTGCAGACCTAGTTCCTAGACCTGCCTCTAGCTTCTCTCCTTGGTTAGTCAAGAAAAAAAATGTGACTATAACAAAGTACGAATGTTGGAACCGTCAGAGATGGCGGTTCTTTCATTTTACCCCTGTAACTTGGTTCTAACCCAGCCCGTCCCGTCCTGAGCGAGCAAGCAGGCGAAAAGCAGACCCGTTCCCTAGACCTGTGATTTACACCCTAATTGACATAACGTATTACTTTTATTACTATTACTACATTATGAATATACTTCCAAAGCCCAAACTATTAGCTATCGCACAATTAAATGAAAAAAGTCAGGTAGTTATCCCGAAAGAAGCTCGTGATGCAATAGGTATCGGCCCGGGCGATCGTGTTGTTCTGGCCCTCGCGCCTTTCGGTAAAGCACTAGTTGTCACTAAACCTGAGATTCTTGAAGAACAGCTCGACAAAATAGTGACTATGCAAAAAAGTACTAAAGACGAAGTACGTAGCGATCTCACAAAACTAAAAATTAAAGCCAAGGGGGAGAATGCGTAACCTACTTAAGAAAATCGGAACTCACAGTTATGACCACCCGTGGCGTATGGTTGGCCTATGGGCAGTGCTAATTATTGCACTAGCTTTCGGCGCAGCCACAAATTTTAAGCAACCCACAAGTACAGTTAGCATACCGGGTACCGAAGCTTACGCTGGACTGGAGCGTATGACCGAATTATTTCCCGGAACCGGCAAGGGTTCCGCGCGGGTGGTGGTCATAAGCCCCACAGACAAATCGCTAGAAGCCTACCATAAGCAGATTGCGACGATGGTCACTGATATTGCTCATGTTGATGGCGTCCAGCAAACTGTCAGCCCATTCGACAACCCAAACGCCATCAGCGCTGACAAACACACGGCTTACATTCAGGTCCAGTTGGCTAAGGACAGTCGGACTATTGATCAACACACTATCGATGCAGTTAATGGCATCATCAGTAACAACCGGACTAACAGACTGACTATTGAAGCTGGTGGCGACATAGTCGCCCAAATGCACGAAAGTCCTCTAGGACCTGGCGAGTCAGTTGGACTAGTGATTGCGGTTGGCGTGTTACTGGTAACATTTTTTTCGATGGTGGCAGCAGGCATGCCATTGCTCGTAGCTATATTAGCCGTCGGCACCAGCATGGCTGGCCTGTTCGGGCTTAGCCAGGTGGTAGAAGTTAACTCAACCACACCAGCCCTAGCGGTTATGCTTGGCCTAGCAGTTGGTATAGATTATTCATTATTTATCATTAGCCGATACCGGAGCTATCTTGTCACAGGTATGGGACACCGCGAGGCAGCTATTCGTGCCACTCAAACTGCTGGTAGCGCCGTTATATTCGCCGCTGCAACTGTCGTAATTGCACTTGCGGCACTTAGTGTCGTACGTATTCCATTTATGACGGTTATGGGCCTAGCCGGTGCCGCAACTGTAGCTATGGCAGCTATAACGGCCCTGGTGTTGCTGCCAGTTTTGTTCCGTATTGTTGGGCCAAAAATAGCCGGCAAGAAATTACGCCGCAAGATTGAGATGGCTCAAACGCATAGGTTTACTGAAAACCATACGATCGATCAACATAAGATCTGGTACCGTTGGGGCTCATTCGTGTCACGTCATCCAGTTGCATCGATTATCACTCCAGTCATACTAATCGGCCTCTTAGCGTTACCCATACAGTCACTCACGCTCGGACTACCTACCGACGAGTACGCCGCCGCCTCGACTACCGAGCGGAAAGCTTACGATGCGATAGCAAAAGGTTTCGGACCCGGCTATAACGCGCCATTAGTCGTGGTCGTAGAACACATGCAACCTGTTACACTAGCCGAAAAAACTGCGGTGAAGGCTAAATTATCGGCTCAGTTTGACCGAGAAATGTCAGCCAAGTCAGAACAGATGCAGTCCGATTTCCAACAAAAACTTAGCAGCGCCAAATCACCGGCTGAGGCAGCAGGGGTGCAATCTCAAATGCAACAAGCGCAGCAGCAGGCTGCCGCGCAAAAGGCTGAAGCGCTCAAAATGCTCGAGGCCAAGTCTACTGAGTATGCCAAGCGACTTCATCTGCAGGCTATCGGTGAGAAGATTGCCACCGAACCGAACGTCGAAAAAGTCTTGCCAGCTATGGCGAGTACCGATGGCTCTACGGGCATATTGCAGGTCATCCCCCAGACCGGCACCTACGACGTCGCCACAAAGGACCTCATCAAGACACTTCGCGACCCAAGCCAGCAACGTAGCTGGGCGGATGAAGATGTTAGCTTTATAACTACCGGCAGCACTGCCCTGCAGACAGATATCAACAACAAGCTAGCAGCCGCGATCCCAGTATATCTACTGGTAGTCGTTGGCCTCTCGGTCGTACTGCTCATTTTAGCTTTTCGCTCAATCTTAGTGCCAATCAAGGCAACGCTCGGGTACTTACTATCGGTCGCTGCAATGTTCGGTGCCTTGGTAGCTGTATTCCAGTGGGGTTGGTTCGGAATTGCGGACGCTCCAGCACCAATAGTCAGCTTCATCCCGATCATTGGCTCCGGCATATTGTTTGGCCTGGCTATGGATTACGAGTTCTTTCTAGTATCTAATATGCGCGAAGAATATGAACGAACGAGTAAAGCAAAACAAGCAGTCGTCAACGGATTCAGCCTTGGCGGCAAGGTAGTCACGGCAGCGGCCATCATAATGATCTCAGTGTTCGCTGGGTTTATCACCAACGAAAGCGCTACTGTTCAGGCGCTCGGTTTTGCTTTGGCCGTCGGGGTTCTAGTTGACGCGTTCTTAGTCCGTATGATCATAGTTCCAGCTGTCATGACACTGGCTGGCAATAGCGCTTGGTGGATCCCCGCGTGGATGGACAAGATACTCCCACATGTTCCCATCGACAAAGAATAACAAGCATATACCGTAAGTAGCTCGTAGAACGCCAAATAATCATCTCGTAAGGAGCTTGACATCACGAGGTCCTAAGCTAAACTAAAGCAAGCCTAAAAATCAGGTGGTGTGAACACTCGGTTCGAATCCAGTCCCCGGAGCCAAATAAAAATAATCAGGCCTTGTGTCTGGTTATTTTTATTTCACAGCCCGAGGATGGGTTTGAATCTTCGACTAGCGTGACGTAGTCGGGCGTAGGTCGGAGGTTCGGTGGAGCATAAGCTCTCGCAGAAGCTCGC
>JBBRZI010000041.1:0-8020 GCA_038236865.1 Saccharimonadales bacterium (SeqCode) | reverse complement strand
TTCCCACTGAACAAGTTCGGGCGTGTTGCGATGGATCAGTAGCAACCGACCATCGTTATCAGACACCACGCCACCAGCTAGCTCTATTGTCATACGTTATTCTCGAAATTAAATGGAGGCACCTACCGGATTTGAACCGGTGTACGCGGTTTTGCAGACCGCTGCGTAACCACTCCGCCAAGGCGCCAGAGAAGGCTATTTGATTATACCCTGCCACCGCGCCGTTTCATATTTGAACGTCAAAAAATCAGCCGCGTTTATATGTCACGGTGTTCCTCCGCGCTGAGATCAAGCGCCGGGGTGGTGCTACGGAGCACCTCCGCTGTATGCGGGTCGAACACGTCGTCCAGTTCAACCCCTGGCCCGCCATCATTGAGCTAAACGATAAAAAGCTGACTTACATACTGAACGACCCCCTAGAACAATCGTTGAAGTAAATAAAGAACTCAGTGAGCGCTGAGTCATCAATGTGGTACGCGTTAAGCTACGCGGTTAAAACGTTACTTCTTATGGCAATGTAAAAAGCTAGCTGAATTCAATACACACTTGCCGTCCTATGTAGCCAGGATTTAGTGCAGTAATGAAACGTACCCACACAAATATGCACGTATGCTCCGTATGGCTATTATGGCTGAATCTCAATATAATATGCGGAGGTGAGCTGGGAAGTCTGGTCGGCATATTATTAAACACGACTGGAATACCTTTGAAAAACAAATTTATCAATTTAGCCAAAACCCTGCACCCTGCAAGATTATCAGAATTAACTACATATCTACTTAAAGATGCAGCGATTAGCGGTAAGTTAATTATTGCAGCTGTTATTCTAGCTCTCATAGCTACCAATACCGCCCTTAGGCCCACCTACGAAGCTCTTTGGAATACTAGCCTCACCATCGGCTTAGGTCATTGGAGCTTGTCACTAGACTTACGTCACTGGATAAATGACGCGTTAATGGCATTATTCTTCTTGGTTGTCGGCTTAGAGCTTAAACGAGAATTTATAACGGGTGAGCTACGTAAGTTTAAGACGGCAATCTTGCCCATTGCTGCTGCCATAGGTGGCATGGTTGTGCCGGCACTTATATACATCTCTCTTAATGTCGGTGGCGACGGTTTCAAAGGCTGGGCAATCCCAATGGCGACAGACATAGCGATTGTTATAGGGTTGCTTGCACTGCTTGGTAAACGAGTGCCCTCGTCAATACGCCTTTTTCTTCTAACCCTAGCTATCGTAGATGACGTTGCTGCGGTTATCGTTATTGCCGTCTTCTACAGTTCTGGGATTAACATAGCTATGCTGTGCTTTGTAGCTGCCCTGTCGGCAATATCTATATTGTTACAAAAATCAAAACTTTTATCATTCTCTACTTTTGTAGTACTAGCTGTTTTGCTTTGGTTACTGGTAAACGTTTCTGGAATACACCCTAGCATTGCAGGAGCATTAATAGGGCTGCTTGCACCACTTTCCGCTAAATCAGGACATGAAGAATCCATTGCTGAACGCTTGGAGCGGTTTACTATTCCGATCTCTACACTATTAGTCGTACCCATATTTGCTTTTGCTAATGCGGGAATCCCCCTATCACTTAGCAGTTTTCAGGGTGATTCAGCTTTGCCGATTGCAGGGGGTATAATACTGAGCTTAGTTGTTGGCAAGGTTGTCGGTATCGTAGGAGCTTCGTGGCTAATGATAAAGCTCGGCGCTTCCACACTACCGAGTGGCTCAAATTGGAATCATATTATAGGCGTGGGGATGCTGGCTGGGATTGGCTTCACTGTGTCAATTTTCGTAACAGAGCTGGCATTTGACCAAGAACAATTCATTACGATTTCTAAGCTTGCCATATTCTTGGCGTCGATTCTTAGCGGTTTCTTGGGTTTGGTTGTATTGCGTTATATGATAAAGCCTGCCAATAGATACTAGCTAAAAGAGACGCCCATTTGAACGTCTCTTTTGGTTTCAATTTGGTGCAGCATTGTCAATGAGAGTAGCAGCACTAGTGTCGCGCTTGTAGATATTCCAGCAACCCATGGTGCAGCTGTTGCTGACCATCCCAGAGCACAATATTGTAGCCCTCCGGGAACTCTGCCGGGTCTTCGGCACGGAAGTCTATCGAACGTACTTCACGCGGCAAAGCTTCACTCATATGTCTGTCTGTGCCCCCGTGTAACACTGAATATTTGTCACCCCAGATTTCTATTTCGGCTGGGTCCTGCACATCAGTTGGTTTCAGCCCTATCGTCGCCAGCACCTCTGGCATCGTTAGTACAGCCTGAATGGACGTAGTCTTCGATACGCCTGCAATTGCAAAATCTAATGCAAAGTTACCACCAAACCGCGGCGTGACAGGCACTGCTGCCTCAGCCAAAAGTTGCAGCGCTCGATTCTGGATTGCCGTCCTTAAATCACGCTTATTGTGCGTCAGTGGCACTTCGTAGTTAAGTTGGGACAACTGTGCATTGCTAAGGTCTATGCCGTTAACGACTTCCATCGTGATTTGGGGGCCTCGATCATCGAGCATAATATCAAGTGGATCGCGCCCTATCTCTTTCCAGAAATCAACTTTTGGTTGGGCGGGATGCGGCCTCAAGGCGAATCCCTCAACAAGTTGCGCAACCACATCTCTCCAGCGTTGCTTCAATTCTAGAGTAAAGTTGGCTTCGTACACGCTGTAAAATGGCTGTTCGCGGCGCTCGCCCGATTCAGTAAATCCCCACACTTCAGAGCCGCTACAATGACTGACTAAAATGTCACGCCGTAGTGCGGGGTCAATTTGATTCGTAATGTCTCGCTCTACCCGAGCCATGCTGCCACCCGTTACCATGAATAGCTTAGTGCCACCCTTTAGGAGGATTGAGAGCTCGGCGGCCATAGCCGGCTCGGCCGGCGTATACACATCTGCAATTGTTTCGTCTACATCGGATAGTATTAGCCGAATTTTGTCGTTCCACTTGATAGAGGGTATCTCGCTCATAGACTAATCATACCAAATAAAGGCTACCTCTGTTCGATGCATCTGTATGTTACACATAAATGGTGCACGTTACCAAACATGTTCCGAGTGGAATACTGCGCAGTTATTATAAGTTTGGCCAACCAGGTTGAGATGGCACACGCATGCTGCCCGTTAATTCTTTTTTAAGACAATCGTGAACCAGTCCGTATTCCCAATCTTTTGATGGCTCTCGTGAGCAGTTGCGAACAAGTCACTTGCAAGCTCTTTTATTAGGTCAGCGTTGTAGTAGTAAAACATTCTCGCCCCATACTCATCATTTTTAACTTCTTCAGCGTATTTATTTCGTTCTTTGAGGGAAATGTAGAATATGCCACCAGTCTTTAACGACTGATTTACTTTATCAAAAACCTTAGGCATATCAGTTTTATCAACATGCAGCAAAGAGGCGAAAGCAAATATAACATCTACATTTTGCGGATAATTGTAAGTTAAGGCATCTGCGATAACAAACGATGTTTCAGGCAGATGGCTTTGCGCTATCCCTAATAGTTCTTTAGATGGGTCGAAACCTTCATACCAACTTGACCGTTTAACAATTTCAACAGCATCCCGTCCGTCACCGCAACCAATTTCAACTACACGCGATTCATCATTTTTCCCCGCAAGGCTTAACCCTAACTCAATATCACTGATGCGTGGTCCAATGCCTTTAAAATATTCTGCTAATGCCCGGGCAGAATTGTTATAGGTCTGTATATTTTTAGCTTGCCGGTCCATTACCTAAAATTATAGCGTATCCAGATCTAAGTAACATCAAAGACTAAAAGTACTCTGCTGTGATAGAGACTTATGCCGACCATGATCTTAAACACTTGGCTGAGATATTCAATCTGTCAGGTAATCTGCTGAACGGCTAGAAGCCATCGCGCTTGTCTATGGATACTCGTATTCTTGTCTTACTATCATCTACCATAATTCTACCCATTATGGCTGGTCTGAGATGTTCAGCCAATGCTTGAGCCTGCCATTCCAGTTCGCTCGTCACATTGGCTTTTGCATTTTGCGGATTAGCCGCTGCGATAGCTTTGAGGGCATAATATGAGCCACCGTAGGCGTGTTGCGGCACGTGCGCGGTCGCAACAGCTTGCCCGGCGGCGTGGGCTGCAAAACAGGCGGCGTCATTCCCTTTTACTTCCTTTGCAGCAGCGTGAGCATCTAAAGACGCCTTCCGAATAACTGCCATTGCAAACACTCCTGTCCTGAGCCAATCCCTACCAGCTGCTATGGCTGCCTGCGGTCTATCATCCGCTGGGTTTGCCGCCGCAAATAACGGCATCACTCTTTCGGCACAAGCAAGGGCCCAGACTGCCATAAGCTTTTGGTCTGCCTTGCTATATTTCTTGTAGATGCTCATCTATCAAGCATACCAAAAAAGAGCCTTTCAAAGGCTCTAATGTTTGAAACTATACTGTTTCAAAATCGTTTGGGTTCTATTGGTGCCCTTGACGCACTTTCTTTCGAACACCTATTAAGCTGGCTGGGTCAGTGAGTTGAGAATGGGTTTTAAGCCCTAGAACAAGTGGTTAAGCCGTTGTTTCGTGTCGACCTTGGCATGGTTCCCGCTACAACTGGCTGGGTCTTGCTCGATGTCATTCTTTACTGCGTTATTCTGAATCTTGTCATATTGCTTTTGAATCACCTGGCTGGAATCGCTGCCGTAGCTCACCAATAACTTATCTTGGTCGCCAATAACGGTGTTGGCTATCGAGTCGACTCGTTTCCCGTTGAGTATGAACGTTAACTGGTTTTGATCGGCCGCTACGTAGACTTGATCGGCCGTCTTTAGGTAGGTATCACCGATGCCCCAATTGATGTTTTGAAAGAAGTTACCCCAGGTCACCAAGTGATCTTCGACATGGACAACGCTATTGATGTTATCGTGCATATGCGCACGCTCAAGGGGCGATGCAACCGGGTTAATGCTACAAGAGGTGGCGGCAGTTTCCTCGTAGTATTGCATGCCTTTGAATTGCTCCTGTTGGCCGTTGACGTAGACCGCAAAATTGGCGTGGTAGTGTACGGTTTCCGGCGCGAACGTAACAAAGCGAATGCCGAGAATTACGCCTGCCCCAACCAGTATGCCTGCTACCGTAAGTACCCATTTGCTGGTTAGGATCGATACAATTTTTGTGCCCATTCGGATCTCCTTTATATCTTAAGTTTACGTAAGAACTGCGCGTTCACGGCGACAATAATGGTGGATAGCGACATCAGCACCGCCCCAATAGCCGGTGAAAGCACAAAACCGAAGCTGGCGGTCACACCGGCGGCCAGCGGTATGGCTAATGCATTATACCCTGTCGCCCAGGCTAAGTTTTGCAGCATCTTACGATAGGTTGCCTTCGACAGCTTGACGACTTTAGCCACCCCGCGCGGATCGCTGCTCGCTAGCACGATGCCAGCAGACTCGATGGCAACGTCTGTGCCGGCGCCGATGGCTATGCCGATGTCGGCCTGGGTCAGGGCCGGGGCATCGTTTACCCCATCACCCACCATAGCAACTTTGCTGCCATCGGCCTGTAGCCGCTTAACAGTCGCGGCCTTATGCTCCGGTAACACTTCGGCAAAGTATTCTTTGATACCGAGCTCTTTGGCTACCCAAGCGGCCACACCTTCGGCATCGCCGGTCAGCATGGCGACGCGCTTACCCATGGCGTGGAGGGTGGCCACCGCCTCTTTTGACTCCTCGCGAATTACATCGGCCAGCATAATGGCCCCAAGCATTGTTTTGCCCTCTATGACATAGATGACCGTTTTACCGTCTTTGGAGGCCCGGCTAGCCGCGGTACTGATTGCCGCCGGGATAGCGACGTGCTGCTCTTCGGCCAATAGAGGACTCCCGACATGGATTGTCCGACCCTCGATAGTTGCTGTGGCGCCGCGGCCCGCCAATGAAGCAAAGCTGGCAGCCGGTTTAAGCGCTAGTTTTTGGGCTTTGGCGGCAGCGACGATGGCTTTGGCTATCGGGTGCTCCGATTCAGCTTCGACTGCCGCCGCCAGGGCCAGCATGGCTCGATTGTCGCCGCTCTCCATCGTGTCAACCACGCCTTGTTCGCCTTTGGTGAGTGTACCGGTTTTATCAAACAAGACCACGTCAATATTGCGGGCTGCCTCCAGCGCCAGCCGCTGACGAATCAGTAGGCCATTTTTGGCGGCCAGAGTGGTCGAGATCGCCGTAACTAATGGGATGGCCAAGCCCAAGGCGTGTGGACAGGCAATAACCAACACCGTCACGACCCGGGCGAGGATAAACGTCGCCGGCTGATCACTGAACAAAGACCAGCCAATCAGGGTGACCAAGGCCGCCCCAATCGCGACAAAAGTTAGATAAAAGGCGGCTCGGTCCGCCAGGATTTGAGTTTTTGATTTGCTTTGCTGGGCGTCAGCAACCAACTTCATGATGCCGGCCAGAGCAGTCTCGTCACCAACTTTCGTAACCTTCATCGTCAGCGATCCGCTGCCATTTATCGTGCCGGCGATGACCCGGGCCTGGACCGTTTTCTTAACGGCTTTTGACTCACCCGTTAACATAGCTTCGTTGACGTCGGATTCACCCTTAACGACCTCACCGTCAGCCGGGATCTTGGCCCCGGGGCGGACCAGTAGTACATCGCCGACTTTCAGCTGGCTGACTGCGACCGTTTTGGTGTCGCCACTGGCCGTCAGCAGTTCGGCCTCGTCTGGGAGTAATTTAGCTAACTCTTTGAGCGCACCTTGAGCCCGTTGGACTGATGCCATTTCCATCCAGTGACCGAATATCATGATAGTAATCAGCGTGGCCAGTTCCCACCAAAAATCCATACCTTGCAGCAGATGTAGGGTTATAGCGAGACTGTAGCCCAGCGCCACGGTGATAGCCATCGAGATGAGCGTCATCATGCCCGGTTGGCGACCTTGAATCTCAACTTTGGCGCTCCTCAGAAATACCAGGCCACTATACCAGAATAAAATCAGCCCAAATAGTGGGGATATATACTCGCTGCCCGTGAATGTCAGATTGTAATGCAGCCAGTGCTGGACAGAGTTCGAAAAGATCAGTACCGGTACGGTAAGCGCCAGACTCCACCAAAACTTCTGCTTGAACATGTTGGGGCTATGACCGGCATGCGTATCGTGTTCGTTATGGTCATCAGGTGTAGGCCCTTTTTTCTTGGTGCGGACTAGGTTCATTCCGCACTCGGGGCAGAAGCCCGGTTTAGCTTGCTGGATATCGGTGTGCATTGGGCAGGTATAGGCGTCATTTTCAGTCTGAGCCATGGTCCTACTTTGACCCTTCCGTGGTTGTTACAACCGGTCGGCGCAGCCACCCAAGCAGGGCGGCGGCAGTAGCCACAGCCAATAAGATACTCAAGGTGGTATCGGTTATGGACCAGGTTGAGCGGCTATCATTACTCATCATGCCCCAACCATTACTTTCGCTGCCCGTCATGCCCGTCCAGGCCATCGCCGGGTAGTCGCCGGCCGAATTTGGGTAGCTGGCGTTGACATTACAACCGCTTAAACGTTGGCCCATGGCAATATGCGTCTGACGTTCGCCGTTTGCTCCCAGCTTCTGGGCCATTTGCTGGTCCATGCTGTCATGAGCGCTGCCCATCATCCGGCCCATAAAGAAGTCGCCCATGACATCAAAATCGTCATTAGTCAGTTTGACGCAGCTGGTCTGCTTATTCTGCAACTGTGCGAAAATGGCTTGGCCTTTTTGCTCGTCGGCCGAAGCACTAGCTGTCGTGGTACTTTGATCAGTCATCATGTTTGCAGACGTGATGCCAGGCACAAGTAGGGCGGCGCCGATCAGGCTCAACGCAACCAATCTATATTTGTAAAGTTTCATGTCATAGCCTCCTTAGTTTATTCACCGTACTCTCTACTTATTTACTGCGGATTTGGGTAATTTCATACAAATCAAGTAGCTGTTGGGTGGCGTTTGTTTGCTGCGTAGCCTCACCCGAAGAATACATGTCCGTTATGTGGGTCCTGAGGTGGTTCTCTAAAATCAGCTT
>JBBRZI010000040.1:0-8039 GCA_038236865.1 Saccharimonadales bacterium (SeqCode) | reverse complement strand
GGCCATTGGTACCCTTTAAGTTGCTAGTGGTTTTTATTTTGTCGGTAAGCTGTTTGGCCTACCCGCGTTACCCACTGACATGAGCATACTACCCACACTCACCCCCCGCAATACACAAATATCTAAATAAGTGGTGTTTCTAACACCACTTATCCACATGTGCACAAGGTATAAAACAATAGCACCATTGCTGGTGCTATACATAAGCTAGCGACGCTACACCGTTCGGCAATGGTTCAGCTAGTGTGAAGCGACCCCAGTACCGACACCTGGGTTGGGAGCGGCAATAGGCGGAAGCGTAACGGGAAGAGACGAAGAGTTGCTGTCATATCTTGATGCAGTAACCACTTTGAAAGGGCCATAATACTGTGGTACTGACACAAGTTGACCGCTCTGCAGCATATGTCCGTCGGAAAGCGCAGCACCTTGTTCAGTAATATATTCACTTTCATCTTGAAAGGCTTGTGAATTGTAAGGCAACAGAGAGTTTGCCCGTAGCAACACGTCGTCTGCACCTTCCCCAGGTTGAACGGTAACTTCGATATGCGGCAGCTGTTGCAGCTGCCTGGTCTGTTCAGGAGTGAGTAGCTTGCTTTCATTCCCGATATGAGCCGGGCCGAAAGGTTCTGCGTTGTCCTTGAACGCTGGAGCCATCAAGAAAGCACCTGCGGCTAGAAGTGCAGTCGCACCAATGAATTGACGCCCGAGGCGAGTTGGTCGGATCGGATTTTCATGAGATGAGTTGTCACGATTTTTCATTTTGAGATAATATCACTTTATTAGATTAATGTCAATACTAAACCCGACCGCTGCGGGCCGGTGTACGCTGAGCCAGCCCGTAACTAATGTAGTGCGGAGCTGTCTCTTCCCGTTCACGGCGCAAGGTGCTCCCCGACTCAGATCGTTCATTTGCGAATACAAACGACGGTTGTGCGACGAGGTTTACCCGATTGCCGTGATCAGGCATTTCAACCACTCCCGCTAAGGTGGCGGCCGCCATCAGAGCAATGCCCAAGTTCTGGACGGCCTGGCGGGAGTGGTCTTTTACTGTTTCTATGTTTTTTATTTTGAGCATTACCGTTATACAGTAGCAAGTATTATCTTTTTTGTCAAGTATATAGTTCTATACTCTTGACTTTTATCCCCGTTGATTCAGTCCGTTGCCCTACAGCTAGCCTACGTATACGGCTCGTGGCTGGCAGCCAAGCGCGCAGTGCACTTGCCGCTGAGCTGCATAATTAGGTCCTTCTCTCTTCTAGAAAGCCCCAGGGGTTGCACGCTAAACGTCAACGACGACTGGTCTCCCGTCTTCGAGCTTTAAGAACGTAATGCCTACCTTGGCAAAGGCCGGCTCGAGATTTTTGTAGGTTTGAACCCGCGCCTCATCCCGCCAGTGCCAATCGTGAATTGGCACGATAAACTTTGGTTTAAGCCTAATAGCGAGATTCACGGCCGCAATCACGCTGCCCCACGGAGCGGTGACGGGTAATGCGAGAATGGCTTTTGTTTCAGAAAAACTATGGCTATCGCCTGGGTGAGTCAAGCGATCAAGATAATGGACACCAGTCGCAGCCGGGCGCGGCCAGAGCGGAGCGACGCTCTCGTGCGGCGCCTCAAACAACCCAATACCAGCCGACGGTTGGTCGGAAGCCACAATACCCTGCTCGGCAAGCAAGCTCACGACCGGGGCGGTCGAGGTAATATGGACGTCCGGGAACTTAGCAACCAACTGCTCAATCAGTTTTAGGCTGAGGTGATCGCTGTGTTCGTGCGTAATAATGATATCATCGAGAAACTCGAGTCGACTGACGTCCAGAACGCCCTCACTCAGCACACCCGGGTCAAATAGAGCGGTCCGGTTAATGGGCGCCGGCATCTCTACCAATAAACAGCTGTGGACATACTTCGTGATCTTCATAGCCAACGTTGTTCCTTTCCAACTACATATATAGCAAGTTTAGGGCTATATGTTTGTAAGATAAGTGACTTAGGCCGCACGCGCGCCCTCGTAACTCCTTAGCGGCGGCTATGAAGTGGCTTTGGGCGGTCGGCGAAATTTTGAGTCACGGTAGGCTAGCTGGCGGCGCAGCTTATCTAAACGAACGATTTGGCTTTCGAATTGTTTGAGCAAGCTGGAGTACTGCCAGTTCGGCACCAGGATGTGCGATAGCTTATTCTGCTCGGCTAGGTATTCGGCCAGGCAGAAGAAATCGCCGTCGCCCGAAACGATAATCGCCTTGTCGTAGTTCGGCAGGTCTTTCATGGCGTGCAACACGAGTTCAGCGTCGACATTCCCTTTAAACGGTGGTTTATCTTCGGCCTTTTCGGGCGGCTTGGCCGTCTCGCCTTCGGGAACGACCTCGTGAACTGCCGTGACGTCGAGCGTCCGTTTGAGCACTACTAGATAGCCCAATTCGTACATATGCTCGTATAGAGCTTCGTTTTCACTCATATAGCCAATAAACATGTAGGCGTGGGTAACGTTGTATTCTTTTTGTAGAAACTGGCGGAACTTACGCCAATCGAGCTTCCAGCCATTGCGCTGGACACCAAGGTTTAAGTTTTGGCTATCAATAAAAGCATAGACATCCGGCTTCGGGCTTTTTTGTCTCATACGTTCATCATACACTATGCACTCGTTCATATTACGGTGCCGCTCAAAACTGCCGCAGTCTGTCCCCAAGTGGGCTAACGCAGAATCAGGTTATGCCATCAATTCCTCAGTAATTGGCTACGCGGTACGGTTGGCTGCCGAGGTGTCTGAGCAAGCGGCGCACTTCCATACTAATAACAAGAGCCCCCGGAGTATACACGGCGATAATCAGGCCAACTGGTGTATGTAGGTAATCGAGTACCCCGCCCAGCCCGGGAGCGACGGCGGTGACTCGGCCGAGCACCGCTTGAGCAGGAAAAGCGGGATCAGCCGCCAGGGCGTTATCACCTCGGGTTGTCAGCTGTCTCGTCGTAGTGTTCTGACTGATCAGGCGATGGGTTATGACCATCATAGGAGCGCGCGGATTGCGATAGCTGATAATGTCTCCGGGGCGCAGGTGTGCGGGCGGTACGTGGCGCTCGAGGACTGCATCGCCTGGCCGAAAGGTCGGGACCATGCTCGCCGTTTGGACGCTTAATACTTGCTCGTGGCCAAATATATAGAGCGTCAGCCCGAGTAGGCTCGCAGCCAGCAAGCCGCCGATCATCAGCCGGCTGAGGGTCCGGCTGATGTCTGCGGCGGCGGCAAGGAATTTACGCATACGGCTTTGATTAAACCCTAGCTCGTTGCCGTTCCGGCAAAGCTGAAGTCAATATTGCTGATGTTGGCGCTTGGTCCAGTGACCGCATCGATGTCCATCACTACCTGAATGTTGTATTTGATAGTTGAGCCGGCATTTAAATGACTGGCCGAAGTCACCAGAGTGCCACCAGTGCTATAGGAGGCGATTAACGCGGCTAGTGTAACGTTCGTCGCAGAACTACCGTCGGTGGGGCTGAATATGACATGGACTTTTGTTAGATCGGCGTTGTCCGGATTCAGGGGGATACTACTAATGGCCAGCTTGAGGGAAAGCGCTGTACCGCCCGCATTCTTGAGGTAAAAAGCGTACGAATCGGCGTTTGGTACGGCTACCCCGCCCGGAACAAGGTTCAGAAATGCAAAACCCTCGAGCGTGTTTGCATAGGTCGTGCCGTTCGGGCTGACTTGCAAGTTGGCTGTGGCCGTCTGAATAGTGTTGCCGGTCAGCTTTGCCTGCTGGCTTTGCAGGGCCGCAAAGGTGACGCCACTGGCAATGGCCAGAACGGCTGCCACGACGCCAAATGAGCGGATCAGGGACTTGGTAATACTTTGTTTGCGCACGGTAGTTCTCCTTTAGATTTACTGCGCCTCATCATGCTCACAATCTAGGTATGCGTCAATTTTGTTGTGCAGTATTTTTAATATTTTCAATTTTTTGGTAAAACGTGAGCTCATTACCTGCCCCTGGTAAGTTCGCGGCCAAGCATTTTAGCCTGACCACCCCGGTAGTTAATCTTTTGACCCCTGCCCCGGATCGTTGCCGGCCAGCACCTTCATCCCGAAGCAAGCTAGAACTACCCGCTAAACAGCTCCCTTGCGCACCCTTTGGGCGAGAGGTAGGACCTTGTTTGTTTTTTGCTTCATAAACTTTCTGCTTACTTCTTTGTTACCAAAAGCAACCAAAACCACTGTCAGACGTTCCACCGTAACCAAGATTCAGCCTCCCCACAGTCATGCCGGGCTCAACCCGGTATCCAGGCGATAGCTCTTTGTCTGGATCCTGAAACAGCTTCAGGATGACAGCTCAGAATTTGTATTATCACAATCATGCCAGATCGTTACCCCTATGTCAGAACCCTGCAGTGTGAGAGGACGGACCTCTCACAAAGTAAGGATAGAAAGAAGATAATTGCAGTTTGGAAGGGTTGAGCGATGATGACGCTAGAGTTAGGCGGTTTGTAGAGATATTTAGCCGGCGAGGTGTTTGGCGACGATGGCCAAGATGTCCATGCCGTAAGCTTCGACTTTTTTGCTGCCAAAGCCCGGTAAGGCTAGCAGTTGGTTTTCGGTTGTGGGTGGCGCCGCCGCAATTGCCTCGAGCGCCTTGTTATGGGCAATCACGTACGCCGGCACGCTTTTGGTCACGGCCAGCTCGGCCCGCCATTTTTTGAGCTTAGCGAGCAGTGATTGATCGATACGCACGCTCGACTGCGGTGAAGCCAGCGAAGGCATTACCTCGTCCTCAATATCATCGACAGCTGTTGCGAGTTGGTCGGAAGCGAGCCGCAGCGCCGCATCAAGATCATGGATGGCCGGATGCATCGTAAAGGCCATACGATTAACACCTTTCAGAAACAGGCCGTCGAGCGTCCGTACCCGGCTGAGGGCGACGTATCCCATACCCGGCGTGAACGCCCGGCTCAAATCCACCTCGGCGGCATCCAAACTCATACCTTGGCTTTTATGGATAGTAATGGCCCAAGCCAGGCGCAGTGGCAGCTGTGAAACCTCGGCTTTTACCTTGCCGTCCTCGCTCAAGTTCCAGCTGTGCGGCTCGACATGGATAGTGCGGCCGTTGATCAACGCAACGACGGGCTGATAGCCGTCAAACGACACCACCTGGCCCCGGCTACCGTTCACGAACCCTTCAGCGAAGTTATTGGCGACGAACATGACTTCCGCGCCGACCTTGAGGACGAGCTCTTCGGGCGCCAGCACGCTTTTGATTAATTGTTCGATCCGAGCTTTGCTGCCCTTGGTTTGCATTTGGAAGGTCTTGCCCGTATATTGGATCGCGCTCAGATGCTTCTGGTTAATGGCATCGACATCGATATTATGCGAATACAGCCGCGTCACGACCGCATCTTCGGCCGGCTGCTTGCCCAGGCGTTCACCGACGATGTAGCGGTGTTCGTCATCGAGAGTACCGGCTCGCATGGCCTCCAGCAGATCGAGCAACCCGTCGTGTCCGCTCTGGCGGTGCTGTTCGGTGATGTAGCAAACCCGCGGATCGAGTTCGGCCCACGTTGCCGAGGTATGCACGAAGTCAACGGCTTCCCCGCCACGGTTGATCGGTGGCAGCTGGTATAGATCCCCGACGAGTATTACTTGCAGCCCCCCGAACGGCGCATCGTTTTGGCGCAGCAGCTTGGCGGCCTGATTAACCATATCCAGGCGGGCACCGTGCAGCATCGAGACCTCATCAATGACTAAAATATCAGTACTGTTATAGCGCTTAATCAGTCGGTCGTTGCTCTTGAGCCACACCAAGTCTTCGCTGGTGAGGGCATCGCGTATACCGAGACCCGACCACGAGTGAATCGTCGTGCCACCGAGGTGCGTTGCCGCGATCCCCGTACTCGCCGTCACCGCCACGCGCTTGCCAGCGCGCATTGCCCGGCCCACAAATTTGTTTAGTACGTATGTTTTGCCGGCGCCAGGCGCACCGGTCAAAAAAACGTTACTGCCGGAATCCATAATAGTGAGCGCTTGTTTTTGTCGCATGATTTTTCGATTGTAGCAGGCAGCTGCCTCGCCACAAATATCCATCCCTCAAAAGTTAATGTCTTGTCTACTAGTGTACCTTTTTAGTTGGATAGTGGGATAGTTTTATAGTGGGATAGCTAGCTCGAACCGCTGCTCACTATCCTACTATGTAACTATGTAACTATCCCACTATAAAACTATCCTACTATCCCACTATAGTATTTCGCGCAGCAGCGACGTTGCTTCCTCTTCCGGCTTCAGCAGTTTTTTACGGACGATTTCGTAGCGCTGGCCCGTCATCGTAGACTCAACGTAATCATCGTTGAGCAGATTTATGAATTTTGCGAGATCTTTATCGTCCATGATGATAATCGCGCCCGATTCGTCCTGCATGAGGTTTATGTCCAACTCTTCGGCGTGGTTCATCAGCTCGACTTGCTTGATGAGCCCCGGTTCAATCTTTTGCAACTTCTTGATGAGGGTATTTTTGCCCTTGATGAGGGTTTGCATTGTCACCCCCTGGTCAAAACTCAAACGGAAGTTAGCCTCAATTTCGGCGATTTTAGCGCGGGCGATACTGGCCTCTTTGGCGTCGTAGCCAAACAATTGCTTAAGCTTGGATTGGTTAAACACATACATATCTTGATCGAGTAGCAGTAGCTGTGGGTCGGTCGGGATGCGAATGGCAGCATCGGCGTCAAAGCCCATGAACTTACCGTTCTTGAGCATCCAACCGGTTTTGCCGCGCATGATATGTGACTGGGATAAGCCTTTAAAGATATAGAACGGCTTTTTGAGGCTGGCGTGCGACACCCGGGCCATCATGCCTTTGATGCGTTTAAAGTCGTGCTCTTCCTCTACGAACAGTTCAATTTCGTGCTCCTGCGTCTTGAGCCAGCCGATGACTTCTTTGGCTTTGTCGACGTTACTCAGCAGTGTGCGTTGCAACACCTTTTCTTCGGCTTCGGCTTCTTCGAAGCTGCGCACGATCAAGCCCTCGGCCCCGCCCTCCAGCACGTATTCCAGCATTTCGTCGATAAAAATGGGTTCGAGCTGCTTGTCGAGTTCGCGCGCCATGTTTGTTTTATAGACGACATAGTTTTTGTTAATCAAGAAGATCTCAATCTTGAGTTCGTCTTTGAACTGTACGAGGTTATTAGCCCACGCAAAGACATCGGTTTCTTGATAATTTTTGAGGGCTTCGGCTTCTGGCGCTAAAATGTCGGCTGGTAGCTCATTGGTCACTGGCGCCTTTGCCTCTGAGGCAGCTTCTGGCGTGGCGGTTGTTTGATCCATATACAATTTCCTAACTTCAACCGTCGGCTTATCGGGCACTGGTTCTTAATTTATGTCGCTTGGCTTCATTCTACTAAACTTCGCTTGCAAAATCTGCTGTAAAATTTCCGCGCTATAACCTTTCCTTAGCCGACAACTTCTTGAGAATCCCCTGGCAGTTTTTGATCTGCAAGCTTCGGAGCTCAAGCCGAACCAGCGAAAATAGGTTTTGAGCGGTGTTTTCTTGAATATTGAGCCGCCGGTCAATCCGCGCCATACTTCTTAAGACAGTCAGATCAAATGGCAGCTGGTGTTGCTGAACCTTCTTACCGGCTTCGGCGATGAGCTCCCAAGCATCGTTAAGCAAGGCTAGTTCTGCGGGCAGTTCGGGTTCATCAGCCTCGATCTCTTCAGCTTCCCCGTCCGGCTCAGCCTCACTGTCATTCCCGGCATCGACGTCGAACTCAATTTGTAGCCCGTCCATAATGTAACTGACGGCTAGACCTTGTTGAAAATCCTCGCTGTCATCCCTATAAGAACACGCCAGTTGGTGGACTTCCATCAATTCATCGGCTGCATTGACAAACTTCTCCCCATAATCTTCGATGGCCTGCTGGCGTACGTTGGCTGGAAGCTTCGTAATGAGGTGCTCCACTTCTGCCATCACCGTGTAAACAGTAAAATAATTTTCAAAACCGCCAGGCAGCCTAACCCTCTCGGCCATAAATGTCACGGCGGTAGTCGCCGGATCATTTAACTCTCG
>JBBRZI010000039.1:0-8395 GCA_038236865.1 Saccharimonadales bacterium (SeqCode) | reverse complement strand
CTTCCGGGACTTGCCAATCGACCCAGAGTTAATCAGCAGCCACAAACAATTAAAAAAGTTGACTGTCGCCGAGCTGGCGACCATGCTAGAGCACGCGCAGACCAGCTTGGGACAGAGTGATTTTTCGGCCGCCGATCTGCAGAGCAGGCTCAACGACCTACTCGAGCAAACCGGCCAAAAGCCGGCAGTCTTGTTTAGTTTGATCCGCATCGCCACCACCCAAGCAGCCGCCAGTCCGGGTTTGTCCGATACGCTGGCCGTCCTCGGCAAAACCCGTAGCCTGCGCCGCCTCAGCGCCCAGCTCGAAGCCCTCAAGCACTAAAAAGCCCCGTGGAACAAAGGTTATGTACCAGGGCAAGGCAAATAACGTTGCCCAGTTATGACGTCGCCTAGGTTGGTTCGTGGTTCAAGGGTTCGTTACGACCTTCCACTTTATGAGCTTTCAACCATTTGAGATCCAGACTTCTTAATTAGCATAAGCATTGGTACAATGAAGGCATGATTGATGACTTTCGGCCGGCGCCAAGCCGTGCAAAGCCTTTACGTGCAGCTATCGATACTCTGCGCAAAAGACAAACACCAAACCCAAACCTGCCATTCCAGACACCGGAGACAGTAGCCGCCCACGACACCCCACCACCCAGCGACGAAACCCTTAGCCAGGCCGCTGCGTCGTCCCCAAACGGCAAACGGCTATCCGGCCTGAAGCGCCACTTCAACAAATTCGCGGTCCATTGGCCCCCCACCCGCAAAGAAATAATCATCGGTTGCGCGATCGTGCTACTCATTGCCGGCGGCGTGGGAGCTTGGCTCGTACTGCACCCCACACCAAAACCGGTAGCGGCAGTCCCGAAGATAGCCGTCGTCAAGCCCAAACCCGTCGTACCGACAACCGTGCCATCGACGCTGAGCGGCCTACCGGTTGAACCAATCGTCAACACCAGGCCCATCACCGGTATTATGGTCGAAAACAGCCTCGACGCCCGACCCCAAGCCGGTTTGAGTGAGCCTGGTGTCGTCTTTGAGGCAATTGCCGAAGGTGGCATCACCCGATTCTTAACGCTCTTTCAGGATACCCAGCCCGAAAATGTCGGGCCGATTCGCAGTGCTCGACCATACTATTTGCAATGGGCCCTCGGCTTTGATGCTACCTACGCCCACGTCGGCGGCAGCCCCGAAGCCCTGGCCGACATCAAAGCCTGGGGCGTCAAAGACCTCGACCAGTTTTATAATGGCGATTCGTACCACCGGGTCAGCACCCGCGCCGCGCCCCACAACGTCTACACCGCCGTAGCGACCCTGAGCCAACTCGGCATCAGCAAAGGCTTTACGGCGAGCACCTTCAAAGGTTGGCTGCGCAAAGCCGACAAGCCGCTGGCTGTGCCGACCGCCAAAGCTATCGACCTCGTCATCTCCGGGCCAAGCTACAACGTCCACTATGATTACGATGCGGTCAGCAACAACTACAAGCGCAGTGAAGGTGGTGCCGCCCATATCGACGCCAACACGAACACCCAGCTCAGCCCCAAAGTCGTCATTGGTCTCGTGATGGCGTACGGCTTCAAGAGCGACGGCTACCACTCCGATTACACCACGCTCGGCAGCGGGCAAGCGTACATTTTTCAGGATGGCGCGGTCACCATCGGCACCTGGAACAAACCCGACAACGCCAGCCCAATTGTATTTATGGACGCTGCCGGTACACCCCTCGCCCTCAACGCCGGCCAGACTTGGTTGTCAGCCGTCAAGGTCGCCTCTAACATAACGTTTAGCCCGTAAAGCAGTAATGGATCATCTCCAGCAAGTCTTACAGTACTTCCGCCGCTACCTATTGGTGGTAGTATTCACCCAGAACGCCATTTTGGTTATTGGGTATTGGTACGCCAGCACCTACACCGGTCTACCGACGTTCGTTGTTCTGGGCACTTTTTTGGGTCTTGGATTTCTGTTCAGCTTGATCTTGATGTACGGTGCCAGCGATCGATTAATCCAGCCGCTGCGGGCTCTCTGGCAAGCTATTTTGCACATCAGCCCCGGTGAGCAGCAGCTGGTACCGCCGCCTGATTTGCAAAAACTGCGGGTGGGCCGGGAACTAGTCGCCAACCTGACCGGGCAGATCTATCAACTCAGCAGTGTCGCCGACCGTGTCGCCAGCAACGTTCGACAGGAGAGTACCGATATTCGTCGGAATTTTATTGCCAATAACTTACCCCTACCGCTGTTTGTGCTGGACGCAAGCGAGACTATTCAATTCGCCAACGAAGCCGCCGCCAAGTACATCGGCATCACTACCGCCGATCTCATCGGCAAGAACATCTATATGGTACTCGATATGTCGTTTCCGAGCGAAGACACCTTTGATGTCTGGCTCAAGGCTGCCAAAACCGCCAGCGCGACGGCTTCAAAAAGCTGGGAACGCGTCCGCTTGGCCGTGCGCGATAACCACCCGATGCGCTTATTTGACCTGGCAAGCTACTACAACAAGGACAATACCCAGAAAATCGAGACGATGCTCGTACTATTCGACCATACGAAGCAGTACAGCCAAGACGAGCAGGCCATCAGCTTTATCGCCCTCAGCGTCCACGAACTGCGCACACCACTGACGCTGCTGCGCGGCTATATTGAGGTCTTCGAAGAAGAGTTAACCGGCAAAGTTGATCCGGAACTAACCGACTTCATGCACAAAATGAATGCAACCGCCCAACAGCTTACCGCGTTCGTGAATAACATTCTCAACGTCGCCCGCGTTGATAACGATCAGCTAGAGCTCCAGCTCCAAGAAGAAGATTGGGGAACGGTACTGCGCGGTGCCCTCGACAATCTGAGCCTCCGCGCCCAAGTTCGCGGCATCGCGCTCGAGTACACGATCGCCCCCGATCTGCCGCCAATCGGCATCGACCGCCTGAGCATCCATGAAGTTATTAATAACTTAATTGACAACGCCATCAAATACAGCGGTACCAGCAAAGTCATTAAAATCGACGCCCACATGACCCAGGATGGCATGATTGAAACGACAGTCCAGGACACCGGCCTCGGTATCTCAACCAACGTCATGCCCAATCTGTTTACAAAGTTCTACCGCGACCACAACAACCGCGCTCAGATTGGCGGCACCGGGCTCGGGCTCTATCTGTCAAATGCCATCGTTAGTGCCCACGGCGGCCACCTCTGGGTACGCAGCAAAGTCGGTGAAGGCAGTACCTTCGGTTTTACGCTATTGCCGTATGCCCGACTTGCCGATACAGTTAAAGCCAGTAATAATAACGAGATCGTCCGTGGTGCCCACGGCTGGATTAAAAATCACTCATTATATAGGAGATAGCCCCATGGACCCGCAACCGACAATCATTTCACCAACCGTGCCCGTCAGCCGCTCTATATTGTGCATCGAAGACGAGCACTTTATCGGCGAGCTCTACTCCCGCGCGCTCAGTAAGTCGGGCTACACCGTGACCCTTATTCCCGACGGCGTGCAGGCGCTGGCCGCAGCCCAAACCGACCAGTATGACATCATCCTGCTTGATCTTATGGTTCCCAACCTGACCGGTATCGAAATTTTGCGCGCGCTGCGCGATCCAGCCAAAACACCGCACTTAAAGGCCAAAATCATCATTGCTACTAATCTCGAAGAACGCGAAGACGTCCGCCAGGACATTCAGAACCAAGCCGACGGCTACGTCGTCAAAGCCGAACTCACCCCCCACGAACTCGTCGAATTCATCGACCACATCAAATAAACTCTACGTTGGTAGATAAGGTTTGGTAGTTGGTAGTTGGGGGTAGCTACATGACTACGAGCTCCTGCTATTGCCATGCCAGATTTGCTAGTGTAGCGATCAGTAGCGAGCCCGGCATAACAGTGAAGGGAAGTAGAGAGCCATAATTATAGATAAAATCAAGGCTATACAAGCGCCATAACGCAAGACTATACTTATGCTCTAGCCATGTGTGGGCTGGTAGTACCTTCCTCCGCACAGACTTATATACACTTCAAGGAGATATACTCACTGGCCAATCGCGGCTAAGCGTCCCTGTCATCCTCTCATATTCAATCAGTTTTTTGGTCCAAGGGTCTGCCGCTTATTCGGTCGCGCACACCTCCTCCAAACAGCTACTCCCCAAAATCCGTTTACTGATTAACACCCTACGTGTTCTTCGGACTCTTTTACTTATACCTAAACGGGAGATTGATTATGAACTATATTGAGCAACAAGAAATTGAAATTACCTCTGTAACTTTCCACCCTCACCCCAACAGTGAGCGCCTGAGCGGCTACCCGCGGCGCATGGTCTACGACGGCACCGAATACACTTTTATCGAGCTAAGTATGCACTACCTGGTGCGCAAAGGGCAGCAACTCATCCAGCTGTTTGACATGTTTGACGGCACGACGCTGTACCGGCTGCGCTGCGAGAACAACCGTTGGACGCTCGTCGGCACCGGGGCAGGGGCCTGATGTGTGCCGCTCGCGTGCACAGGAGCAGTTATGGACACTAACGCGGCAGCTTTGGCCGGCAGCGACGGCGTTTCTATCCATTCCGGATTTCCCAACCCCGCCGAGGCCGCTGCCGGCCAGAGCACAGCGCTCGCACTCGATCTGAACCGACTACTTATCCAACATCCCAGCAGTACCTATGTCTTTAAGGTAGCTGGACATGGCTGGGAACACTTGGGTATTTTTGACGGCGATATCGCCCTGATTGACCGCGCCTTGCAGCCCCGTGGCAAAGATCTCGTTATTGCTTGGCAGACCAGCGGCTTTCGGTTCTGCCAATGGGAAAGACTCCGAGCCGACGACACGTTGTGGGGAGTCGTCAGTGTCATGATCCACCCCTATCAGCTCAAGGGGGTGGTAGATGGTAGTTGAGGGAGCTCGAGCTACCCCCCCAACTACCATCTACCAACCCCTAACTACTAATTAAAAGGAGCCCTATGCCCACAACTCTTGCCCTTATTGACTGCAATAACTTCTTCGTTAGTTGCGAACGCGTGTTTCGGCCCGACCTAGAGGGCCGCCCCGTCGTCGTCCTGAGCAGCAACGATGGCTGCGTTGTCGCCCGTTCGAACGAGGCCAAGGCGCTCGGTATACCAATGGGAGCACCGCGATTCAAATATCGGCAACTTCTTACCGACCATGCTGTCACGCTGTTCTCGGCTAACTTTGAGCTCTACGGCGATATTAGCCAACGCATTACGCGTGCACTCACTAAAGTTACGCCGCACATCGAGGTTTACTCGGTCGACGAATCGTTCCTCGACCTCCGCGAGCTAAACATTCCCGACTATGCCGCCTGGGGCAGACAACTGTGTGCGCGCATCGAACGTGAGATCGGCATACCGGTATCTGTCGGCATCGCCCCCAGCAAAACACTCGCCAAGCTCGCCAGCGAATGTGCCAAGCGAGACCCTCATCTCGCCGGTGCCCTCGATGTATCGACGGCGCCGACGGAAGAGCGGCAACACATCTTCGCCAGTATGCCCATAGGCGACGTGTGGGGTATCGGCTGGCGGCTGGCCCCCAAGCTCAAAGCCGTCGGCGTTCACACCGCCCTCCAGTTGAGCCAGCTGTCGCCCCAGCTCGCCAAGCAGCTCATGGGCATCCACGGCCGCCAGCTAGTGGCCGAGCTCAATGGCACGAGCTGCTATCCCTTGCAGCGCGTAGCCAAACCCCGTCAGAGCATCATGCGCGGCCGCACGTTTGGCGAAGACACTTCTGACCCCCTTGTTATCGAAGCCGCCATTGCCAACCTCAGTGCCCGCGCCTGCGCTACGCTACGCCAGGCCAATTTGTTAGCCGGCAGCATTGTCGTTAGTCTGAGCACCAACCGCTTCAAACCGGGCTACGTCCAGGCAAATAGCTACGTCACGCTGCCACTGCCCAGCGCCGATACTGGCCTTATCACCGCCGAGCTCAACCGTCACGTGGCACGCCTGTTCAACCCCCGTGCCGCCTACCACCGCGCCAACATTATGTTCTATGACCTTATTAGCAGTTCTAGCGTTCAACCTGATCTATTTGGGGAGCTCGACGTCACTGGAGGCGAGCACAGCCAGCGCCGGCTGCGGGCCTTTGACGCCATCAATCAGCGCTACGGCCAAGGCATCATCCGCTTCGCCGCCGAAGATCTCAGCCAGACCTGGCAGCCCAAACACAATTTACGCAGCCCGCGCTACACTACCAAGTGGCAAGAGCTGCCGACTGCGCGGGTAGATGGGGATTGGTAGGTAAAAGTTAGGGTGGTAGCGCCTCGCTCGAGTAACAATCCTGTCTCCCGCCACCGTCATGCCCAGCTTGGTCCGATATCTAGGCTATTGGGATTTCGCAAGTATCATTGCTGCCTGGAGGTTGGGCCGTCTCATATCGCAGAAATTCGCACTGATTTGATGAATTGTGTCTGATACATGTTCCTGCTTGTATACTCATAGGATGCCATTACTGCACTACCAATCATTGCTGAGTTCGCACCCAATTATCTCCGATCAGATTAAGCGCCCAGCTTTAGCAGTCGTGCTGCGCGAACTCGAGCAGGTGCTCAGCCAGCACGTCAGCGGCGACATCGCCGAATTCGGTTGCTACATCGGCACCACCACACTATTTACACGCCGCTTGCTCGACGCGCTGGGCGAGAGCAATACGCGCCAGCTGCACGCCTACGACTCCTTTGCCGGCTTGCCCGAAAAGACGTCAGCTGACAGCAGTGGCGCTGGCCTACAATTTCGAGGCGGGGAACTGACCGTCAGCAAAAAACAGTTCTTGCAGGAGTTTCAGCATGCCCACCTGCAGCCACCCATCACCCATAAAGCCTGGTTCAAGGACCTGACCGCCCGCGAAGTGCCGGCTACAATCGCCTACGCCTTTTTAGACGGCGACTTCTACGAATCTATTCTGACATCGCTCCAACTCGTCTGGCCCCGGCTCGGCGCTGGTGGCGTCATTACCATCGATGATTACGAACGCGAAGCCTTACCGGGCCCCGCCCGCGCCGTCCGTGACTTCTGCCAAAACAAACGCGTCACCATCCACCACGAGCACAATATCGGCATACTCAAAGCCGCCAGTGGTAGTATCAAAAGATGAAACTGCACATTATCACTGTCGGCATGCCCAAACTCGCCTACGCCAAACTCGGTTGGGACGAATACTTGCAGCGCCTGCGCCACTTTCATACGGTGCGCGTGAGCCACGTCGCCGACAAAAATAATAATACCCAGCATTTGCTCGCTACTGTTGCCAAAACCACTCTTGTCGCGCTGGTGATCGACGCGCCCCAACTCTCAAGCCCCAGCTTAGCCAGTTTCTTGGAAAAACGAGCCCTCGACGGCCAAGAGCTCAGCTTTATCGTTGGCGGCCCCGCTGGGTTGCCGAGCGAGGTTATTGCCCACGCCCAATACACCTGGAGTCTCAGTAAGTTAACTTTTCCACACGATCTCGCAATGGTCATACTACTCGAAACGCTCTACCGGGCAAGCACGATTAATAGTGGTCAACCCTACCATAAGTAAGGTAAGCGCACATAGCATAAGCATTATTATGAAACTTAAATATTAACTTGTAAAATTTCATACAGTCAACTCGTAGTGTCCGGCACATAATTGCCCGCGTAATCAGTTTAAGGAGGGTACCATGCATTCTACAACTATATTGTCTGTCATCTGGCAGCGAACATCAGCCGCACTCGCAACTGTCGTTATGGCCACATTTGGCATTTCGGGGTTTGTCAGCGCCGACAGTATTACAAACACCGGTCCGGACTCAACAAATACTATCTCGAATACTGCGCGGACAGATTGCACTGTCCGGAACACCAATGACGTTCATGTTACCAATAGTAACGACCAAACCGCTAATACCGGTGTTGCAACCAGCTCCGGAAATACCACTGGTGGTAGTGCCACAACCGGAAATGCCGTAAACCAAAACGATACCGCCATAAAGGGCAGCATCAATAATGGCCAAGCTGCCGAGGACTGCGTTTGCGTGACCCTCCCGGCAATCGATGAGTTGTCGGCCGAAATTTCGACGACTGGTCCGGACTCGACCAACGTCATAACTAACACAACCACAACGACCACAACTGTGACTAACACCAATGACATTACAATTACCAATAGCAACGACCAGTCAGCCACGACCGGCGACGCCACTGTCTCACACAACACAACCGGCGGCGACGCCACGACCGGCGACGCCACCAATACGAATGCAGCCGAGTTCTTGCTAAACCTCACCAACACTACACCTGTCGCAGCCGTCGCCCATGCTTCAGCCGTCGCCGACTTATGTAAGCCAGCGGTAACGCCCCCCACTCCAGGAGTTGGCGGCCTCGTTGAGGGTATAACGACCCACGCAAGCTTCACCTCAGCTCCCCGCCCAGCCGGCGGTAGAGG
>JBBRZI010000038.1:0-8429 GCA_038236865.1 Saccharimonadales bacterium (SeqCode) | reverse complement strand
TGAGTTTACGATCGAAGCTTTCGGTTCTTCTGGCTGATGCCTCTACCTAAACTCAAGTCAACCTGACAATCATACCAATTTTAACAGTGGTGGTCAACCCCCTTCTAGAGTCAAACTTACTACAGTTTTATACCTAGTAGGTACTTAATCACTCAATGGCTGGCACATTAAATAATTATTAATACACTTTGCCTGCCTTATCCGAGCGTTTTGGCACGTATAAATATTGATTAATTTCGTGAGAGTTGTTGTCGAATTGAGGTTGCATATTAGTTCCAACAGGAGTTGGTATTGTGATTATTGTCACATCAGGACATATAAGTAAGAATTTTGACAGTCGCTCGTCCTGCCGATTCCTATGATGTTACTAGCGAGTAAACCAAGAGGTTCGCTGAGGGGGTAACATGAATTGGATCCGAACACTGAAGGACCGCAGACTTACAGACCGACCGAGCCTGGTTACTCCCGTGCCAACCTCTGGCAAACTCGGCCAAGTCCAGTTACGTCGTCGCTACGGTACAGAGTTGCTGGGCGCTCTAATTTTTATTGTGGCGATTGCCGTTTTCAACAGTTACTATCATGGGGCAAGTTCGCAAGACGCCAAAGTTCAGTCCTCGGCCACCCACGGTACGACGATAACCCAGACGCAATCGACTCCCCCTAATCACAATCCGGGTGCTGATGCCCCGTTTGGTAGCCCAACTAACACTCAGGAGGATAGCGCTATGCCAGGATCATCCAATAATGATACGACCGATACCCAAGTAACCGTGAACGGCGTGGACCTGGCCGTCCCAGTTAACGGAGCGTCACAACAAACCCTTAGCAACGGTGACGGTAGCAATACTTCTGTGAACATCTCCAGCAATCAAACCAGCTCTGGCACAGCCAGCGGGGCCAATCATACCTCTACTCATTTACATGTCTCTACGACCACTCGCACTAACGACTCACGGAGTGAGTCTGTGAGCGAGACGCCGTAGAGACACGACCGGGTGGCCAGCCGATTTGAGAGAGCTCATAGTTTTAGCTTTCTCAAATCGGGTGGACACACGGCCCGGTAATATCAATTAACTACCACCAATGGGAGGTAATAACAATGAAAAAGCAACTAATCCGAGCTGCAGCGACCACCGTATTGGGCCTCAGCCTAACGACAGGTTTTGCAGCAGCCGCCACAGGCGATATCAGTAACACTGGGCCAAATTCGACCAACCATGTTCGTTCACACGTAACGAACAGTGCGACGGTTGCGAATCACAATGATCTGCGGGCCACTAACAACAATACGCAAACGAGCCGCACAGGTGAAGCCGAAGCTGAGCACAATACTACTGCTGGAGACGCTACCAGTGGCAGCGCCAGCAACGACAATAGCCTTTCTGCCAGCGTCAGCGTCGACAATAGTGCCGGCAGCGCCTGGCTTAATGGCATGAGTTCTGGCGGCGACAATAGTGGCACCATCCACACGACCGGGCCAAGCTCTCGCAACGCAATCGAGTCGACCGTTACCAACACGCTTCACGTCACCAATACGAACAATCTAACGGTTTCTAACACCAACCATCAGACTGCAACCTCTGGAGACGCCAGCGTTGAGAACAATACGACCGGCGGCTCAGCTACAACTGGTGATGCTAGCAACAGCAACAGCACCATGTTAGACTTCAGCGTTACTAACTAATCCTAGTTACTAGCCCTGATATCTGGGGGAGAGCCAGCTCTCCCCCTGTACGTATATTATCTTGTAACCAACTGAATGAGGAGACAGCCAATTATGCCGAAGCGACTTAGCTTATTGATCACCCGTATTACCCTGACCACGACTGCACTCTTTATGGCGACTATGCCCCTCTCGGCGCATGCAGCCGACGTACCGCCCTCTGGCGATACCCCTGTCTGCATCGCACCCAACAGCAGTAGTCAAACCGGCATCATTCGACCAGTTGGTGCCGACTCGGCCACGTATTCTTATAATTGCAGTTCCCAACTGTGGGAAAATGATCACTACACGTTCAACCCGGCTACTGGACTCTACGCCGCCAAAGATCCCGTCATTTATACTTACGATCCAACCACTGGTAAGTACGACACCGTAACCTGGCTCTTCAATGCACCCAGCAATCAATACCAGCCAGTCACCATCTCGGTCGTTCAGCCACCTGCCGGTTTCACGGTCATTGGTGGCCCAGCCCCAGCTGCAAATATATCGACTGCCAGCCCAACCGCCAGTTCCGGGTCTGGGGGCAGCTCCATCACCAATACCGGGCCAGGCTCAGACAATTCGATAAATAATAACGGTACTGGCGGTAGCAATAGTATCAATCAGACGGGTCCAAACTCCACGAATAGCATTGGTGGTAGCGGTTCAAACAGCCTCAACCTCAATAACCTCAACAACGTCACGGTGGCAAATATGATTAGCGGCGTCGCCACCACCGGCAATGCTATGGTCATGGGCAATACAACCGCTGGCAACGCGACCAGTGGCAACGCTCAAGATCTTGCCACCATCGTCAATATGCTACAGTCGGCCAGTAACGCCCTCGGTGGTAACACCCTGACATTCGTTCGAAACATCGATGGCAATGTCAACGGCGATCTGCTACTCGACCCCGCAACGCTCGGTGCCGTTCAGCCAGCCAGCAGCGGCACTACCGGCAATAATAATCTCAACGTCAACAATACTACCAACGCAACGCTCACGAACGGCGTCAATTTGAATGCAACGAGTGGCAACGCGACAGTCGCCCAAAACACTAGTGCCGGTGATGCAACGAGTGGCAACGCCAGCGCCATTGCCAATATCGTCAACCTCATCAACTCGGCCATTAGCGGCGGCCAGTCATTCCTCGGGGTCGTGAACATCAACGGCAACCTGAACGGCGACATTCTCTTGCCGCCCAACTTCATCGACCAGCTTGTCGCCAGCAATGTGCCGACCGTTAACGTTAACATCGGCAATACCGGCCCCAGTTCAAGCAATACAGTCAATACGACAGGCTCAAACAACACAAATATCACGAACACCAACAATCAAGGCATCACCAACAACATCCAGACGACGGCCGCGAGCGGCAACGCCAACGTCTCCCAGAACACCACAGCCGGCAATGCCACCACCGGCAATGCTGGTACTAATATCACTGCATTCAACCTCACCGGTAGCAATGTGATCGGCTCGAACTCCCTCCTAGTGTTTGTGAATGTCATGGGCAAATGGGTTGGCATGATTGTCAATGCCCCAGGCGCCACCGCTGCCGAACTGGGTAGCGGTATAACCACTAACACTTCAAATGCGGGCAACAATACCACGAACGTCACTAACACCACTACCCAGAAGATTACGAACAATATTAACCTGGCTGCCAAATCGGGCGATGCCACGGTGACCGAAAATACCACAGCCGGCAATGCCACCACCGGCAATGCAAATACGGCCATCAACCTACTCAACATTCAGAACAGCACACTCTCGTTCGCCAATTGGTTCGGCATCCTATTCATCAACGTCTTCGGCACCTGGAACGGTAGCTTTGGCATCAACACCGCCGCCGGTGACCCGGTACCAGTGCTTGGCGGAGACACGAGCAACGGCAACAGTAGTTCCGGTCCGCCGGCTCGAGTTAGTGCTCACGTCTTCCGTTTCGTACCTCACACCCCTGACTCGTCCAACAGTAACCGAACCATGTCGGCCAATACGAACGGTTCAATCAATCCAGCCGATGTAGCCACCCCGGCCGATGCTAGCGTACTCGCCGCTTCCATCACAAAGACCACTCAGCAGCAGTCTACTTCCGCGGCCCAGGGCAACCGCAACATCTGGCGAACGGCCGCAATCATCGGCAGCCTAACTGTCTTCTATATCGTCGCCGATGCCCTTTACAGCTACCGTCGCAGCCACCGTTCATAGCTCCTGCTCCTCCCTGGTTCGAACTTAGTTAATCGTGTATTAAATATCACTTGCAATGTGCGCTTATAATATACACATCAATCCCTAACAAAAGGAAAACCAAAATGACCAATTCAGAAAGAACACTTGAATTTGATCAAGCTGGTGCAACGCGCACCCTCTCACCAGTCGCTCAGCAACGAGTCATTCTGCGTTTGACTGGATCCGGCCAAGAAGCTTTGGGCCGCGATGACTCGTATCGCTTCAATCGTGTTCTTAAAGGCGATAAAAAAGAAGCTGATCACGAACTCATCTATAAGCAAGGTGCCTACTTCCTCGACTTTAAGCCTAAAGAGGATGACGAAGGTAACGCCGGATTGCTGCGCGCCGTAGGGGCAGTCGATGAAGCACTGCTGACAACCCAGCTGCAAGCTTCGCTAAGCGGAGCATGGACTATGCCGGAGGGCGGCCCACGTGTCGGCCAAGTTACAACTGATTGGAAAAAGGCTGCCACCGAAGTCACTCCTGTTGCCTGGGAACTATTCGAACAACACCGCGTTGCGTTCATTGATGCGGCTGCAAAGTTGATTGAGCAAGACTTCAACTACGAATACCTTCAATTCGAGGGTTAACACTTAGCCTGGAGCTATTAATCAGATCCAGCTCCAAGTCTACTTCAGGATTGGCCCTACAAAAGAGTCCACCATTGGTGGACTCTTTGTTTGGTGGGCGATGAGGAATCGGCCTAGCGGCCTCCGTCACTCAGCCATGCTCGGAGTAAACTCCTGTGCGTGACTTCGTTCTGCCGAACCTCAATGCCTTTGGCATGAGGTTCTGTGGCCTCGCATGGCCACCAAATAAAAAGCCCCACATTCGTGGGACTTTTTATTTGGTGGGCGATGAGGGACTCGAACCTCCGACCTCGTCATTATCAGTGACGCGCTCTAACCAACTGAGCTAATCGCCCGGGGACTGTCATCCTGAACTTGATTCAGGATCCAGAAATGAAAATGTTAATTGAGACACAGGAATCGCGCTTTGCGCTCCGCCACTGCGGCGGGCTCGGAATAAATTCCTGCGCGCGTCCTTGTTCTACCGAACCCTCTAATCGCTGCGCGATTTGCCAAGGTTCAAGTGCATATGCACTGTGCCAAATATTTTCATCTGGCTTTGCCAAATAAAATTATTTGGTGGAGACACAGGGACTCGAACCCTGGACCCCCTGCTTGCAAAGCAGGTGCTCTAGCCAACTGAGCTATGTCCCCTCGTCGTTCCGTACGCCTATGCCTCGTTTTGCCTTCGGCAAAAGCTTCGGCGTGCGGCTACGGTTCTCCTCTCAAATTTGCAAACCCTCGGTTTGCCAATTTGGAAAGCAGCAATGAGTACCGAAGTATTTTACCTAATAAACAGATATAAAACAAGTCGATTGACGCTTTCAGCCATCAGTTGAGCCGCTCACGCATAGAACCAGGAGCATTAAAAAGAGCCCTCTCGCAAGGGGCTCTTTTATGCCAATGGCATGTGAGCATTGGTTAAAAACTGAGTAGTGCAAATGCAACGTCGAGTTCGGGTACAGAAACTGATATCTTGTCCGTTCAGCCCGAAGACTGAGTTAGGAAAATGTAAATCGTCAGATCTGATATTACGATTTACCAAGACCGACCTAGCTCACCAGGGATTGCTCCGCTGATTGCTAGTTTCTCCCTAGAAAGGAGGTAATCCATCCGCACGTTCCCGTACGGATACCTTGTTACGACTTAACCCCAATCATCCCCCCTACCTTAGGACCAAGCAAGTTGGCACGTCAGGTATTGGTGACTTTCATGGTTTGACGGGCGGTGTGTACAAGACCCGGGAACGTATTCACGGTAGTGTGCTGACCTACCGTTACTAGCGATTCCAACTTCAAGCAGGCGAGTTTCAGCCTGCTATCCGAACTGAGACCAGCTTTGATGGGATTTGCTCCGTCTCGCGACTTGGCTGCCCTTTGTACTGGCCATTGTAGCGTGTTTGTAGCCCCAGACGTAAGGGAAATACTGACCTGACATCATCCCCTCCTTCCTCCCTGTTACCAGGGCAGTCTAGCCAGAAAAATACAACTGACTACAAGGGTTGCGCTCGTTGATGGACTTAACCAAACATCTCACGACACGAGCTGACGACGGCCATGCATCACCTGTCACTTGGCTCAATAAAGCACTCTCTGCTTTCGCAGAAATTCCAAGGATGTCAAGCCTGGGTAAGGTTCTTCGCTTACCATCGAATTAAACAACACGCTCCACCGCTTGTGCGGGTCCCCGTCAATTCCTTTATGTTTTAGTCTTGCGACCGTACTCCACAGGCGGGATGCTTAACGCGTTAGCTTCGCTACTAGAGGGGTCGATACCTCTAACAGCTAGCATCCATAGTTTACGGCGTGGACTACCGGGGTATCTAATCCCGTTTGCTACCCACGCTTTCGTGCCTTAGTGTCAGGAATGAGCCAGTTATCTGCCTACGCCATCGGTGTTCCTCCCTATATCTACGGATTTCACTCCTACACAGGGAATTCCAATAACCTCTCTCATCCTCTAGCTTTGCAGTTTAGATAATGTTTATCCGGTTGAGCCGAACGCTTTCACTACCTACTTACAATGCCACCTACGCAACTCTTTACGCCCAGTAATTCCGGATAACGCTTGGATCCTCCGTATGACCGCGGCTGCTGGCACGGAGTTAGCCGATCCTTATTCACGAGCTACCGTCATAATCTTCACTCGTAAAAGCAGTTTACAACCCGAAGGCCTTCATCCTGCACGCGGCGTTGCTCCATCAGGCTTTCGCCCATTGTGGAAAATTCCCTACTGCTGCCTCCCGTAGGAGTCTGGGCCGTGTCTCAGTCCCAGTCTGGCTGGTCATCCTCTCAGACCAGCTAAAGATCGTCGCCTTGGTGAGCCATTACCTCACCAACAAGCTAATCTTACGCAGGCCGTTCCCAAAGCGCATAAAGCTTTAGCCCGTGGGCCACATGCGGTATTAGACACCATTTCTGGTGCTTATCCCTCACTTTGGGGTACGTTCCTACGTGTTACTCAGCCGTCCGCCGCTCGTGTACTCTACACCCATTATTCGATCTTTTACCGCTGCTCCACCATCCCTGCCTAGGGGTTATGGCGCAACGGCGTAGGAATAAATTCCCGATCAAATACTAGGTGCAGAGCCTTACCGCTCGACTTGCATGTATTAGGCACGCCGCCAGCGTTCATCCTGAGCCAGGATCAAACTCTCCAAAAAAAGAATTTAACCTTAACTTAGTCGAACATGTAGTCCGAAGACTACACTGACTTATATTTAAAACAATTCAATTGAACTGACGTTGATTTGCACTACTCAATTTTTAACGTACTTTAACAACTATATGAGAGACACATTAAGAGACCTCAAAAGCGTTGCTGTAATCATACTTCAGATCACCCCCGTCCGTCAAGGGGTAAATGGCGGTTTGCTGCCGTATTTACCACATCACTTGGGCAGATGAGGCAAATACTGCTTGGCGCGCATCCCCGAAAAAATTAATTTGTAATAATCAGGACTCAGCGTATTTGAGCGCAAGTTGTGGCAGGAGGTCTTCGATTGGAACCTGTAGTATTGCCGGGATACGTACAGTTACTGTCGTATCCTCGTAATCCAGCCCGCTAATTGACTTTGCGGGACGTGTTTCAGCGAACGAATGACCGAATGTGCCCGTAATAATGGGCATGAGATCGCCCTCTGTAGAAATTGGCAGATCCAGGGCTCGCCTGTCGTCCCTCCTTTCCCCGGTATACCTTAAAGCAGACCACTGCTTTGCATCAGCCCGCAATAAGCCATCACTGCACAGATACACCAGAGTACCGACTTCGTTGTCACCATATATCGGTACTAGTATTCGGTAATCGCCTCTATGCCCTCCTCGCGCGCTTGGTACAAAGCCGATTGCATAGCCTCTGGTTTTCGGTGGGCTCACGGTCCCATCAAAACCAAATATTGAGCGCTTCGTGCGAGTACCATTCGTGACCTTAAGTGAGCCAGGGTATTCCCGTTCCTTCATATGCTCCAAGAAGTCGTTGATTACTAGCTGAGCCTCAGGCTCAAAGACTTCACTTGGTGACGTGCCCTTGAAGGCGTTGTCCCGAGCTTGTTTTTCTTTAATCTTTGTAGCTATGAATCGTTGGCGGGCTGCTAACTCTTCGGCCTTTCGTTGGTGTTCAGTGCGATACACTAACTCCTTAGCAGCCTGCTCAATGTGTGCAGCCTGTTGCCCTACGCGCAGACGCTCAAGTTGGTCTTTAAATGCACTCTGTTCACTCATGGTTATAGATATACCCTTTAAACATGTGCTTTGCAAGCATGAGCAAAAAGGATTTCCAGGTCCCAATAGCCGGTGGTTGAGGTTGAATACTCCCCTGTGGTTCTATGCGGCGACAGCTTCGATGGCTTCTTCTTCGTCGTCCTCGATCTCGTCAGATTTTTCAACTAAGGCGAGCGAGACTACTTCGTCACCTTCGCGCATGCGCAT
>JBBRZI010000037.1:0-8511 GCA_038236865.1 Saccharimonadales bacterium (SeqCode) | reverse complement strand
GGAAAAGAACACGATTGAAGACTTTGTGGTCGAACACGACTTTAAAGACATTGGCCAAAAAACCATGCTTTTAAACGCCCGAACACTGCAGCAGGGGCCGGATAAAACTTCGTTGATTTTGTTGGCTATCGAGGACATTACAGAGCGAAAACAGCTCGAACAGCAAAAAGACGAGTTTATTAGTATCGCTTCGCATGAGCTCAAAACGCCGATTACCAGCGTCAAGGCCTATGCCCAAATCCTGGGGCAGCGATTTCGAAAAGCCGGCGACGACAAATCGGTGGAACTCGTCGAAAAAATGGACTCGCAGCTCGACAAACTCACAAGTTTGATTGGCGACCTGCTGGACGTGACCAAGATCGAAGCTGGGCGTATACAGTTCCACGAAAGTTATTTTGATTTTAATGGACTGGTTAATGAAACGGTCGAAGAGCTGCAGCGAACGACCGAAAAACATCAAATCGTCACGGAGTTGCAGCCCTCGATAACCGTCTACGGCGACCCGGATCGCCTGAGCCAAGTACTGACAAACTTCATAACCAATGCCATCAAATACTCACCGCAAGCCGATAAGATTATCGTCAAAACTATCGTCGATCAGGCGAATGTCACACTCAGCGTGCAGGATTTTGGATTAGGCTTAACGACAGACGATCAAGCCCACGTTTTTGAACGGTTTTACCGAGTCGGTGGCACAGACCAAAACACCTACCCGGGGCTCGGGCTAGGGCTGTATATCGCCTTTGAAATTATCAGGCGTCACAAAGGCCGAGTCTGGGTGCAAAGCAAAAAAGCCGAAGGTTCAACCTTTTGCTTTTCGATACCACAGACCAAACAAGCCCTCAAAGCGCAGCAAGCTGCCCCAGTTAACAAAAGGTAAATTATGAGCAATGCCAAGATAAAGATCCTCGCCGCCGATGATAACCCCGCTATCTTGGACGCCCTCAAGATAATGCTCGAAGAAGCAGACTACAGCGTTAAAACGACCGAGGACGGGGCAGTCGCCCAAAACATGCAAGCACCGCTGCCAGACCTTTTACTGCTTGATGTATGGATGTCCGGCATGGACGGACGGGATGTCTGCAAATCCCTCAAGAGCAATGCCGCCACCAAGCATATTCCGATTATTTTAGTGTCTGCCACCAAAAATATTGAACAAATTGCGCATGAGTGTGGCGCCGATGATTATGTTTCCAAACCTTTCCAGATGGATCATCTATTGGCAACCGTCGCAAAACATGTCAGCCAACACTAGTTAGCGCGATGGGCAGCCCTACAAGAAGCCCGGTGAGTAGGCTATACTAAGGTCACTAGGAGCGTGCAAACGGTAATGACTAAGCCCCCAACCAAGATCCTCATCGTCGACGATGATGCTGATATTAGATACGCAGTCCGACTGGCCGTTGAGGAACAAGACTTCTTGCAGGTTGAAGTCACCGAGAGTGCCGATGTTACGTCTGGCATTGCCCACATGCACGCCATTCACCCCGATATTGTCGTGCTCGATCTGCACATGCCCAACAAAAGCGGTCTCGATTTTATGGACATCATCCATAAAGATATAAGCTTTGCCGGGACTAAAGTCATTATGCTGACGGCCGATGATACACTCGACAATATTTTCAGAGCCGAGGACAAAGGTATCGGAGCCTACCATTTTCTAGGCAAACCGTTTGATATTTCGGATCTTCAAGCGCTCGTACTCAGCTTCAGCCTGCCCATTAAGCCGTAGCCCCTCAAACCCATTTCAATACCCGTACCCCTTACAACCTATCGTGGCGGCCAATTGCATGAACTTGCAAAATCTAAACGAACCCTGGTTTTGATATTTGGGTTCACTCTCACGGGCCGCTACAGGGTCTCTCGTCGGCAAGGCTCGCTCCCTGTATACATCAACTTGAACGACATCAAAGCTGACGTCAAGTGCATCCGCCAGGAGTGGCTGATCAGAAGCAGGCGTTAGAGTGCCGTCTCACGGCAGACCCTAATCTGTTGATCATTAATATTTATAAACTGCTCGTGCTTTGGTCTGGGGTATGCTAACATTTAATAAATTATCATACAGAAAGTATAGTTAGTCATGCAACCGAGGGGTGAACGCAGCGTAATTATTAGCTTCCAGCTTGAATACCTATTGGGTTGGACCGTTACGTCTGTACTTTGCTTAGTGCCCGTCGTGCTATGGGCACAGATCCACCCTCTGTCGACAATTCACGGCTTCGTACCGACTATGCTCAACCTTGGGCGCGTCACCGGACTAGTCGGCATGGTGATGTATGCGCTCAATCTTATTTATGCCACTAGGTTACGGTTTTTGGAACGTTTTTTTGGTGGCTTAAACCGAGTTTATATTGCGCACCACTTACTTGGGGGATTGGCGCTAGTATTTTTGTCGCTACACCCGCTATTCTTAGCGTTGCGCTATGTCACTACATCTTTAAAACAAGCTGCCTTGCTTTTGCTTCCGAACGGTCTCACTCCACTCTCGGGAATATTTGATACTCATTCAATCTACCATCCGGGCTTGGTGGAGCAATGGTCAGTCACGCTTGGTATCATTGCGTTCTGGGGTATGGTCGGGCTTTTACTGGTGACATTCTTTATTAAAATACCTTACAGAGTCTGGCTGTTCACTCATAAATTCTTGGGTGTTGCCTTTTTTATCGGCGGTCTCCACGTTTTGTTCATTACCAGTGATACCTCGACGCACACTGCTATTAAGTACTACATGCTGACTATTACTTTGCTCGGGATCATCGCTTATGTCTATCGATCGCTACTTTCGAATATCTTTATTCGCCACTACAAATATACCGTGTCAGCTGTAAAAGTCGTGGCCGGAAACGTCACCCAGCTTAGTATGAAACCAGTAGATGCGACTATGCCGTACAAGCCGGGCCAATTCATCTTTATCTGCTTTAAAAATACCGGCACTAAACTAAGCCGCGAATGGCACCCGTTTTCAATTTCGTCCGGAACTTCTGACGGAGTCTTGCAAGTCAGTGTGAAAGCGCTGGGCGACTATACCAATTCACTCATCGACATCAAGCCCGGTGCAATTGCCGAAATCGAGGGTGCCTATGGCCGCTTTAGCTACAATAACTTCAAAAACCGAAATCAGATATGGATCGGGGGCGGGATTGGCGTTACGCCGTTCTTGTCGATGGCGCGAAGCCTGCCAGCCGACGGTTTCAAGATAGATTTATACTACTCAGTTAAAACGGCGAGTGAAATCATCGATTGGGCCAGCTTGTATGATATTGCCATGACAAAGAACGGCAATTTTCGGGTTATCCCCTACATTGGCGATCAGCAACCGGGACATTTGAATGCCGACTTCATCGAGCAGACAAGTGGTGGCTTAGCCGGCAAAGATATTTTTATTTGCGGCCCGCCGCCAATGATGCAGTCGCTCAGAACGCAGTTTAAACAGAAGGGGATTCCAAAAACAAGTCTGCATACCGAAGAATTTGCAATGTCTTAGGGGATAAAATGTTATGATAAACATAAGCAATAATAAAGAGATACTATGTGGCTGAGACGACTTGTAGCTGTGGTTATGATCATCACTTGTGTAGGAATGAACGTGCTGGTACTGGTCGGTTTTTTTTCACCGTCTAAAAAACCGATTGTGAACCTTTTAAGTTCAACCAGCGCGCCGAGTACGCCCCCGCCAATGGTTACCATCACGGCCAAACCGGACGCCATCACGGCTGGCAGCTTCAGTGCAATTAGCTGGTCAACTGTTGGTGAGGTCAGCTCATGCACAGCGTCCGGCGGCTGGAGTGGCTCAAAAACAGCCAATGGTGCGGAAAGTACTGGGCGAGTCAGTATTCCCGGTAATTACACGTATACTTTGACCTGCACGAATAGCGGCGGCAGCAACAAAGCCTCAGCTATAATCGCCGTTGGCGCGGCGGTCACCCCGCCGTCACCGGTTGTACCTAAGAACACAACGACTGTGACTGCAAGCCTCTATTGTGGTGGTAGTAGCCCTTGTTATGGCCCGCGCGAAGTCGGGCAACACGCTGGTGCCGGTAACTGTTGGGGCTGGAATGGTGACCGGGTGTATAACGTTACCCAGTTGGACAGTGGTTTTCATATGGCGAAAAGCGGCATTAGCATAGAGATTAGCCAGGTGTGCGGTAAGGATTTGGCGCCAGCCTTAAACGGTTCGGTAAGCGCCGGGGGTACGACTCGCAATCATAATCCAACGTCCAAAAGTAATGTCGATCAGAACGAAACACCTTATTTTGTTGGATACTTTGACGCGAATAAACCATAAGGAATAAAATGATGAAACACCGTAAATTACCCAAAATTCGATTAAAGGAGATCCCCCAAGCCAAGCTTTTTTATATTAGTGTGTCATTTTTTCTGCTCGCCGTGATCACGCTCGTTAGCGCACTCTGGGTACAACACAACACTCTGCGGCCGGCTCCTCCAGCTGTGGGTTATGCTCTTGGCGAAAAAATTACGAGCGGCATGGTAACCGTGCAGGTTATTTCCGTAAAAGCGTCGAACGGTATACCGCACCTTATGGCTCCAAACGGGCAACATTTTGTAGTTGCCACAGTCGCGATTCGCAATAACCTAAGCCGCCCTATAAACATCACGCCGAGCACTGACATCTACGTAAAAGACCCAGTTGGCAATGTGTCGTACTTGACGCCGTATAGCCTCAGCTCACCGTTCCGAGCCGGCAGCCTTCTGCCTGGGGATACAATACAAGGCCAGCTCAGCTTCCTGACGAGCAATACGGGCAATTTAAAACTCTATTTCGATGGTATTTGGAGTGGCGGTGTTCTGCCTTTTGAGGTGCAGACGTAAATGGAGCTGACTAACCCCGTTATCTTTCAGGTCCCATTGCCAACGCCACCAAGTCGGTTTCGGCGTATTCTCGTTCTATTTCGTATCCCCAGTGGCGGTATGCGAACATCTAAAATTATTACCGCCATCGCAGCCATTGTCATCAGTATTAGCATGACTTCATTCGTTGTCTTCTCAGTACTTTCCAACAATGCTACCTTTTCGCAAAAACACGGACTTACTATAAATCAGCAGAAACAGCCCAGCCAGGCCAGCGGTGGTAGTAAAAGTGCCGCGGCACTGCCGGGCGGGGGAACTGCGACAGGTGTTGGCGGTACCACCGGGACAAACAGCCCAGTCGTGACACTTATGGCTACGCCGGCTTCTGTAAATGTAGGCGACGTGTCCAAGCTAACCTGGTCGGTCACTAACCATCCGACGTCCTGCGTAGCCAGTGATGACTGGAGTGGAAATAAAGACGTGACAGGCAGCGAAACCACCGCACCACTCACGAAAGTTCAAACTTATTTATTTACCCTGACTTGTAGCACAGCTACCGGCACCGGCTTCTCGACAGTGAGCATTGGTGCTGCCAGTCAATCCGGCACAGGTTCGGTCACGGCTCGGCCAACCGTAACATTGGCAGCTAGCCCGAGTGCAATTTACAATGGTGGCAGTTCAACCCTAAACTGGTCGGCCACCAATACCCCCACCTCCTGCACTGCCAGTGGTGATTGGAGCGGACTTAAAACGGCGGCTGGCCCGCTCGGCACCGGTCCGCTGGCTATATCGAAAACCTATACCTACACTCTGTCGTGTACTAACAGCGCTGGAACAGGTTCATCGACAGTGACTGTGCGGGTGTCTGATCCGCCCCCAAATTTACCAATTGTAACGATATCAAATAACCCCCTTGGGCCTATTACCCCGGGTTCAACGGTAACTTTATCCTGGTCGACCACCAATAACCCGACTTCCTGCACTGCCAGTGGTGACTGGAGCGGGGCAAAAGCAGCCAGTGGCACGCAAAACACCGGCCCATTAAGCGCGATTAAGACGTACTTCTTTACAATTACCTGTCAAAACGCGAGTGGCGGCACCAACGATACCGCCGCCATCCAAGTTTTGCCAGATGCCCCTGCCGTATCACTTACGGTTAGTCCGAATGCTATGTTTGTGGGCAACGCTGCTGCCATAAACTGGTCTTCGACAAATGCTCCGACCTCTTGCACTGCCAGTGGTGATTGGAGCGGGGTAAAAACAGCCAGCGGCAGTGCCAGTACCGGCGTATTAAATACGGCAAAGACATATCACTACAGCTTGTCGTGCACTAATGCCGGTGGTACAAGCCCTACCATGGATGTGACATTAACGGTAAGCTTGCCGCCACCCCCGGTAGTAACCATTGGGATTAGCCCCATCTCTATTACCAGTGGTGGCAGCGGCACAATTACGTGGTCGTCCACTAATTCCCCGACTTCCTGCACTGCCAGTGGTGACTGGAGCGGGGCAAAAGCAACCAGTGGCACGCAAAACACCGGCACACTCACTACAATTAAGACCTACATATACACCCTTAATTGTTCGAATGCGGGCGGTAGCGACAGCTCCTCAACCTCAGTGACCGTTAGTTCTAGTGGCGGCGGCGCAGTAACACCGGTTGTCTCAATTTCCTTAAACCCCACCTCGATTGGGTCGGGTAGTAGTAGCACCATAAACTGGTCAGCGACTAATAACCCTACCTCCTGCACTGCCAGTGGATCGTGGAGTGGCAGCCGGGCCGCCGGAGGGACGGCGAGTACCGGAACAATGGGAGCGGCCGGCACCTTTACCTATACGCTGGCTTGCAGCAATAGCGCCGGCACCGGCACCGCTTCGGCAACGTTAACGGTTATCGCGGTACCAGTCGTCACAATTTCAATCAGCCCGTCTACGGTTACAGCCGGGGCAAGTAGTACTATTAGTTGGTCGGCTACGAACAGCCCGACTTCCTGTACGGCTGGAGGTGGCTGGACGGGCAGCAAAGCCGCCAGTGGTAGCCAGACAACGGGCGCCATTGCCACAGCTGGCTCGTATAGTTACTCACTGAGTTGTACTAATAGTGGTGGTACGGCTTCAAATTCCGCCACCCTAACAGTCAATAACCCAGTTGTAGTCTACTGCGGTGGCAAAACCCCTTGCTATGGTCCGAACGATTTGGTTAGTCGTGCCTCGCCAGGTAACTGCTGGGGGTGGAATGTTGATTGGGTCATAAACATAACGAGCTTCAGACCAAATCATCCCGGTGGTATACAGAGTGGTTCGACTTCCACTATCGAGAACGCTTCCGCAACCTGCAACCATAATATCCATGCTATTTTAGGAGGCACCGCAAGCATACCAGGCTTCAAGGATAGTAATGGTAATACTACGCATGGGCATGCTTCTACAACTGTAAATAATAGTGGTGGTAGCACTTTAGCTGGATACCGAGTCGGTTACTATGACGCAAGCAAACCTTAAGGAGTTAATATGAAAAGGCATCACAAAGATTTTAATTTGGAGTCTGAAATAACCAAAGAAACAAAAGAGATAAAGCGTGAGTGGCGCCATCTCAAGAAATTTAAAGACGAGAACTACCTGCTTTTCACGTCATTTGTTATTTTAATCGCTGGCCTTGTCATAATTAACGCCGTTTACATTATCGAGCACGCCAGCAACATTACGCCTCAACGCACGGTGACGATTGACCCTAACCAATACTTAACGTCACTGCAAACTGGTAACAATGGGGTTTTGACAGCAAAAATTAGCAATGTAACCGAAAACAATAAAACCGATTATGCCTTTGGGGTAGAAGCCGGCTCGACCATGCTGACAATGGACATTACTATCACTAACACCAGCGCCGTTACCCAGCAGCTCATTCCCGTCAACCAAATGTATGTTCGCAGCCAAGAGGGTGATTACGCACCGCTCCATGCTTCTATGTACGTCACGAGGCCCCTCAGTGCCACCGAACTAGCACCCGGCATGTCGTCAACTGGTCAGCTATCGTTTAGCGTCCCCGCGCGCGTCGCCCATCCATTCCTCTACGTCGATACAGGCTGGGGCAATACCACACCCCTAGTCTTCGATGTTCTCCGCTAAGACTTTTAGCGGTGGGCTTGACCCGATTCTGGTCAGTTGTCACGAGTCTTCGGAGTATGAAATACTGGGTTAAGTTCCTGGCACAATTTTAACAGCCACCTGAGTCCGGACCAACGTATTATGGATTGTGCGGACTTGCTGATGGCCGCGTGTATACTCATAAGTATTATGGCTGCAAGTATCCTGACTACCCAATTGACGAAATATTATGGACAAGAAAAAGTCGCGGCACTCGACAGTCTGTCAATCAGCATCGAGCCGGGCGAAGTCTATGGATTTTTAGGGGCCAACGGGGCCGGAAAATCGACCACCATCCGGTTATTATTGAATTTTCTACACCCCACCACCGGCACGGCCTTGATTATGGGGCTCGACAGCGTCAAGCAATCGGTCGAAGTTAAAAAGCACGTCGGCTACCTTTCGGGTGACGTCGCCCTCTTTACTAAACCGACCGGCAACGAACTGCTGAACTACCTCGGCAGCCTACATACAGTCACGGGCAGCCGTAAGCTGCTCGAACAACGCTTTGAAGCCGACCTCGATAAGCCGCTGGGCAACCTATCAAAGGGTAAT
>JBBRZI010000036.1:0-9115 GCA_038236865.1 Saccharimonadales bacterium (SeqCode) | reverse complement strand
CTTGGCCGGCTTGAACCAGCGACAGGGATTTTGCGAAGCAAACTATCGTAGTCGGTGGTTCGTAAGGAGTGAGGCGCACAGATGCTTGCATCGAGCACTGGAGCGACGGAATAGCGTAGCGTCGTCCAGCCCGGGGCACCACACGTGTTACGCTTAAAGACTTCTATGAAAGTCCTCTGTTTTTGTTATAGTAACGTTCATGTGGTTTTACCTCTCCCTATTCGCGCTTTCAATGTTAATTGCACGTCGATCAGTTGAAAAATCTTTAACGAGTAAAATCGATAGTCTTGCTATGGCCTGGCTGCAGCAGCTATTTGCAATCCCCTTCATTGTTGCAACTCTGTTCTTCGCGAAGTTTTATTTCCCAAGTGATCTATCTGCTTCGTTTTGGGGCTGGATGTTTGTATATGTGATATGTTGCGCCATAGATATATACTGCTATTTTAAAGCGCTGAGCTTAGCTGATGTGAGTTATGTCGCTCCCTTACTTTCATTAGTAGCGGTGGGGAATATTGTAGGTGCTTATTTTGTGCTTGGACAAGTGCCAAGCTTGCGCGGTTTGCTCGGCGCCGTATTAGTCATTACAGGTGCCTATATCATACATCGGACAAGACAAAAGCATCCTGAAAAGCTCACTGCACATAAGTCCGCTTTATTATTGATTCTAACGTTAGTAGTTGTACGATCATTTTTCAGCAATATAGAAGTTTTTATGCTTCGCGAAGCAAATCCAACGACGTTCAATTTTTATTCATCCCTACTAACCATCCCTGTCCTATTAGCTACTACCTTAGTTATCGTGAGAGGCAAGAAATTAACGAATTACTGGAGTAAAGTTCAGCTAGACGTCAAGCAATGGTACCCACTCCTTTTTTTCATAGGGATTACCTATACGTTAAATATGCTGGCTACCTATCAAGCGAAGGTGATTGGTCCAAACGCAGGGTACGTGGGAGCGGTAAAAAGCGCTCAAGTGTTGCCTATGATGTTAGTGGGAGCTATTATGTTCCGTGAAAAAGTGAGACGCATACAGTGGCTGGCAGCAGGTGTCATACTGCTAGGCCTTTACGCCCTCGGAACAAACTAATCCACTCGTGACTATCGAGTGATTGCTCGCCTGTCTGTTACAGGACAAATAGTAAAAAGTTCTCCAAACAGTAGTCAATTGGGTCATTTCCACTGCGCCGCCCAGTTGATAGATTAAGCTTTATGTGTTAAAGTTTTGTGATGTTTGAAGCAGTTATAATTGATGTTGACGACACGCTTTGCCTGACTGAGGTAGCATGCTTCGAACTTGAAAACGAAGCGTTGCGGCGCATGGGTCGCAGCTCAATGGAGAGAGCTGTCCATTTGGATACATGGGGGCAATTACTTTTTGATGCGATTGCAACACGCTCACCAGGAATTGATATTGAAGAATTCAAAGTTGCTTACCATCCTGTAATTGATGAGTTTATTGCTGATGGCAGATTGGATAGTATCCCTGAAGCCAACTATGAAGCGCTTGACCATCTAATTGCGCTAGGGAAGAAGCTGATGTTACTTACTTCTCGAACACATAGCGAATTCAAGCATTTGCTTGCATCTGATCACTCACTATCTACTAGGGTGTCGGCTTTTTATTACAAGGACAATATGGCATATCACAAACCAGACCCTTGTGCCTTTGATGAAGTGTTGCGTGACAATTCATTGCAGCCTCACCAATGTGTCTACGTCGGTGATTCACCCAGTGATGCGGCAGCCTCTAACCAAGCTGGTCTGAGCTTCATTGCAAGCCTTGAGAGTGGCATACGGCAACGTCAAGACTTTGGCAACTACCGAGTGGCAGCCTTCATTAACGAATTCCCTGACATCGTGAATGCAGTGATAGCGCTGGATAATAATTAAAAAATAGGCTAGTTCTCACTTTGTCCACTACAGGGCACCAATTAAACTGGCTTGATAGTGATGCCCTACCTAAAGAAATGTCGTTGGACCATGAGCAAAACATTGCTGACGCTTTAAGGGCTTAACTGCCATGATGGGTTGAAGTCGAATCAGCGTTTTGCAGCGGGTTAATTAGATGCTCAAAAATCTGTAACCCGCTCGACTTGCTCGGCGGCAATGCCCAAATACATGCCGCTTGGATCAAGAATTAGGGAATCGAGATAGTCTCTAGCTTGGTCTCCTGTCACTGAGGGTTGCTTGAGCAGCTGCTGAGTCGTGAACCGGTTAGCCCTGATTCCCATTTCCGGCGGAGTAAGTATGTAGTGGGCGCTACCTATTGCACCTGATCCCAATAGCCTACCCAGCATATTGATCATTTCGGGGTTCCTCACTATCGAGCGCGCCGTGTCAAAACCTCTTGACTTCGCTTCTAGCAACGCCCGTTCCAATAAGTGCGTTCCGAGACCATGCCTCGACTCTCCGGGCCCGACCTGTAGATAGTCAAGTTCGAATATACCGTCTTCAAGTATCGCCTCTTTATTGCGCGGTGCTAGGTTGAAACCCTCGTAACATCTTAACGTCGCTTCCTTACCAACAGCGCCGACAATGAGGCACTTACGTTGCACAGAAGACCTTCCAAGCTGATTAGGCACTAACTCTTTTATAGTAAACTCTAGATTCGACATTAACAGTACTATCCATCTAAAGTGCGACTCTGTCAACAGGGCATCACTCGACTCGCCGCTACTCAGTGCTCACGGAAACCCAAGACGAACCCGTCCCTTTTGTCGCTCCGAGCCAAAGCTATGTAGGCCATTCCCCGGCGCTGCCGAAACTCGAAAAGCAGTCTTGAAAACCAACGAATTGCGTATTGGGGTGTCGCTCGTTTATACTTATTACGCAATGCGAGAACATAAAACCGAAAACGTTGGAGCGACGAACAAATACCCAACCTCATACATCATTGGGCTAGTCATAGGTATTTTAGTGTTGATACCGACGCTGCTGATTGCTCGCCAGCATCAGCTCGACGGTTTGCAGGCCCGTATTTTCTACGACTTTAATAACTTGTCTGATATCTTTAAGTACCCCGCTTTGATCGCAACCCAAGGGCTGGGGTCAGCCTACCCTATCATTATCTGTGTACTCGTCCCCCTGTTATTCAAACGCTTCCGCTTAGCTTGGCGGTTTTTTGTGACGGTAGCCGCTGCCGGTGTCGCCATGGAAATTGTTAAAATAATCGCCAAGGAACCTCGCCCCATGGCGCTGCTGCACGGACAGATCCACCAGCGCGCCGTCGAGACAGGCCTAAACAGCTTTCCGTCGGGCCACGTAGCCATCGCCACAGCGCTGGCGCTGACTCTCTGGCTGATATTGCCCAAAGCGTGGCGTTGGGTAGCTATTGTCTGGATAGTGATCGTCGGCGTGTCGCGTATATATCTTGGCGTCCATACCTTGAATGACGTCATTGGTGGCTTTGCGATTGGCTTGGCGGTGGTCTGTGTTGTTCGGCTGCTACCCTTGGCAATTGCTAAACCCTTTCATATAGATGGCGACAAGTCGCTGCTCAAGCGCGGCTTCTAGGCAATCAGTCAAACCAGCTCAACAATGAGTTATATTATCGATTGATTTCTGATTTGGTTTAGTGCATATTGGATTGAACTTCTGTCTGAGCGCCGGCATCGTTTGGCTAGAGGTATTGTGAGAAATTAACTATCCAGGAGATTCATCATCATGAAAAAGGCCCTACCAATCATCATAGTCATCCTAGTCCTCGCCATTGGCGGTGGCATGTACTTGGCAAATAAAAATACTACTAGCACGAGCTCTGGCAGCGCCAATTCATCCACCGCAACCAACCAGGCAAAAACCAGCACCGATACTTCCAAAGCGACAGCACCGCAAGCTGTCGATACGGTGTCGATTACTAATTTCAGTTTTAGCCCGGCGGCAGTAACGGTCAAAAAAGGCACCACCGTGACGTGGACCAACAATGACAGCGCCGCCCACACCGTTACCGAAACGGACAGCCTGTCAGGCCCCAAGAGCTCGAGCCTTGCAAAAGGCCAGACTTACACCTTTACTTTTAGCACGGCGGGCACTTACCGCTACCACTGTTCATTCCACCCGGATATGGTTGGCACCGTTACTGTCACTGAATAAGGCAGCAAGCCGGGCTTTTTTGGCTGCTTGGTTGTAAAATGCCCTGTTTTCCCCTATAATCGCCTCTGTTCTCAAGAGAAAGCCTGACCACGTTTCAAAGCTTTTGCCGTTCACGGCTCAAGCGCGTGTCAGCTGCTTCGATATGGCGGGCGTAGCTCAGTTGGTTAGAGCGCTGGCTTGTGGAGCCGGAGGTCGTGGGTTCAAGACCCATCGCTCGCCCCAAAGTAAATAGGTCAGGCAGTAGGTCTGGCCTTTTTACTTGCCCTATACAAACTGGGGGTGATTTCCCATATCGATACATCGACGCCAGTGCTATACTTGTTGGCATGAATAAACTCGTCGTTAAAACCTCATCGCTACTAATGGCCGTATTAACTATCGCTTTTTTTAGCGGCGGCGCAGCTTTTGCGGCCAAGCCAGCACCCACGACTCCAAGTTTGATCGGTAATGACATTTCGTGGCCACAATGTAATAAAACTCTGCCTAAGGGTCAAGCCTTTGGCGTCGTCGGTGTGAACGGCGGCCTCGCCAACAACACTAACCCTTGCTTGGCGACTCAGCTGGCTTGGGCAACGCTGTCTAAGGGCGGCACCGGCCAGCCAACGGTCGCGCTCTATGTCAACACGGCCAACCCCGGGCTAACTGGCTCGTGGTGGCCAAGTTCCAATGACTACGGCGGATCGACCGTGGCTAACAGCTATGGTACCTGTGATCATGGCGACACCGCCGCCTGCGCCTACATGTATGGCTACGCCAAGGCCTATGACGATGTCGCCACTCGCGGCGTCACGAACCCCACTACCTACACCTGGTGGCTCGATGTCGAGACAATCAACAGCTGGGAGACCAACAAGACTGCCAACGCCGCCGACCTCGAAGGCATGACCACCTACTTCAGAAGTATTGGCGCCAAAGTAGGCTTGTATTCAACGAGTTACCAATGGGGCCAAATTGTCGGTCCAGTCAGTCCAAACAGCAATCTCAACAACCTGCAAAGCTGGATACCCGGTGCCCGCTCGGCCTCGGCCGCCAAGTCGAACTGCTCGGCAGCCCCTCTTACGACCAACAGCCCCGTTACGCTGACCCAGTACGTCTCCGGCTCACTCGACTACGACTACTCCTGTATCTAGCTAATCCTGGGTGCCCGTAAGCACCGCTTAATGCTCAAAACAAAAGCAATTTGGTATAGTTATATAGTAATGAAAATAAAAAAATTGCTAGTCGCTAGCAAACAAAACAACTTTCATCCGCATGCCCTGCGCCCTTTTGCTCTGACGCTCGTGGTGGCTGTGCTTGTGCTGGTAAACCTAACCTATAACGTTACCTCGGCGCACCGCTACCAAGTATTGGGCTATGCAACGAGTATTAGTGCCGACCAAATTGTGTATCTGACAAATCAGCAACGTGCTAATAATGGCCTGAGCGCGCTTACTACTAATTATCAATTAACTCAAGCGGCACAGGCCAAAGCCCAAGACATGTTCGCCAAAGACTATTGGAGCCACTATGCGCCTGATGGCACCAGCCCTTGGTACTTCATCTCGAGCAGCGGCTATGATTACACGACAGCGGGAGAGAACTTAGCCAAAGATTTTAATACTTCGGACGGCGTGGTAACCGGCTGGATGAATAGCCCGGCCCACCGAGATAATATATTAAGTACTGCCTTTCAAGATATTGGTATCGCCGCCGTCAACGGGACGCAACAAGGCGTTCAGACCACTATTGTGGTTGCCATGTATGGCGCGCCGCGAGCAGTTGCACAAGCCGCCCCGGCCGCAGCGGCAGCAGCGAGCCCTGCTCCAGTTGCTCCAGCTCCAGTTCCTGCACCGGTTGCGGAGCCTATTCCCGTGGCAGCTGATGCACCGCTAGCTGATGTTCCAGCCGTACCGAGCAATACGCCCGCAGTCGCAGCGACAGAAAACACGACCCCCAAAACGAACCAACCAGCCACTCCCAATACGCAAACGGCTCGAAATATTGAATACCAGACCGTCCGGGTCCGCGAAAGTCGCAATTGGGCCCAGAATGCGACCTTGTTTATACTGAGCATCATCTTTTTAGTAAACGTCATGAAGCACACGCTCGTCTGGCGAACCCAGCGCCGCGGCTGGCGCCATATCTGGCTGCGCGCCCACCCTGCCGCCCAATATGGCTTGCTCCTCGTGGCCTTGATCGCCAATGTTGCCAGTAGCACTGGAGTTATTCGATGAAAGCCGTGCAGCGCAAATCACTGTGGATTAACACTGTCTTCAGTATCATCATGAGCGCACTCATAGTGGGGATCATTGTCGTTCGCCGCGACCTGCCGGCACTGATCGTGGCGCTGCTCATCGCTAGCTACGTGCTCGGCAATGTCTACATTCACTTTCGGCGTAACGATCTCAACAAAGAAACCGTGCTTGAATACGTCTTAGTTGCTGTGGCAGTCTTTATCGTTCTGGCCAGCGCGCTAACGCACTAAGCCAAAACGATTACCTGCAAGACCTAGGCAGTTTGGCGGCGGGCAAGCCCGGCAGTCGCGAGCGCCATGCCAGCGATGGTAAAGCCGACGATCATATTGACGATCGAGTTCTGGCCGGTGTTGGCGAGTTCAGGTGCAGTGGTTACAGTAACTTTAGGAGTAACCGTGGCAACAGTTGTGATGCCAAGGACTTCGCCGACATCACCACCGCGACCAGGAGTTACACAGTTGCCATTGGTATCTTGAACCATGCCGGCGGGAACAGAAGCTTGGTTACCCGTTATGTTAGGGCAAACATCGGTAACCACAACCGGGGGGGGTGACGCAGTCACCTTCGGCATCTTTGACCATGCCAGCGGGAATTGTGGCTTGGTTGCCATTGATGTTTGGACAGACGTCTACCGGAGGTGTCACGCAATTGCCCTCAGCGTCTTTAACCATGCCTTCGGGAAGTGTGGTTTGAGGTCCGGCAATGTTAGGACAAACATCGACGATAGGGAGGACATCACAGTCGTTGTGGAATATTGCCATACCGACGGCGTCCCAGTTCTGGGAGTAGGTGTGACCCAGGAACACAAATGGAGGAATGATGTCCTTGCCGTTCTGGTGGTCGCCTTTCGTACCGCCCGAACCGTCATCGAGGTGGCCGTTAAATGCACCGGCGGCTGAAATGTGCGGGATGAGTACATAAGGATTGTTGGTTGAGGAGCCAGTAGCATGGCAGAGTGAGACGTCGCTATCATCACAAGGATCGTTCGTGAAGGTGTGCGTGAAGGTGTAGGGTGCGGTTAATTCGTAACCGGCATTTGCATAGGCAGTAATGGTAACCGTCCCTGTACCTGTTTGAGTACCCGCCGTAACCACATTGGCGCCAATTTTGTAAGTGACATTTGGGGTAGTTGGGACAGTGTATTTGTCATCGGCCGTACCACAAATATCTACATAGGTGACTTCACCGGTAGTAACTGGGATTAAGGGACAGGGCGTATCGGTAAAGTCATAAGTCCAACTTATGACGCCGTCTGACACAAAGCCAGGGTTAGCCACCGCTACTACAGTGACTGTGTTAGTACCACCATAAGTACCAGCACCTACTTCTGGGCCAGCTGGGGTGCCTAGGTGGTAGGTGACGCCAGTGGTAGAGGGTACGGTGTACGTGTCGTTGGCGATGCCACACATTTCGTTAAAGCTAACAGCGCCGGGTGTTACATGAGAGTCACAAGCAACGTTCGTAAAAGTATGACTGAAAGTGTATGGTGCACTCAGAACAAAGCCTGCATTAGCAACGGCTACTACGGTTACAGTTCCGCTTCCAGCGTAAGTGTTCGCCGTTACGACCGCACCAGCTGCTGTGCCTAAGTGGTAGGTGACGCCAGTGGTAGAGGATACGGTGTACGTGTCGTTGGCGATGCCACAAAGATCGATGAAAGTTACACCAACTGGTGTAACTTCTGTTGGAGCACAGTCGACTTTAAACACCTTGCTCTTAGCTTTTTCATCAGTAAGATTTATGTTTCCGCCAGTATCTTTACCATATAGGGTGGCCTTGTAATGGCCAGTAACGATGGGTGTTCCGCCAACAGTATTAAAGTCCTGGGAAACAGCGTAACCGCTGGCATCAGTAGGGCCAAAACTGTATGGGCCAGTGCTGACTCCAGCCGGGCCATCGCCACCTTGTACATCAATATTTATATAGCCTGATTGGCTGGGATCAAACCCAAAACCTTCTAAGTTAAAGGTACACACTTTTGGATCATTATTTTCAGTGCCGGATGGCGTACCAATTTCATGAACTTTTAAAGTCCCGTTATTGCCAGGTGGATTGGGATTAGGATTTTTGTCGGCATACACTGTTGCGGCGACTGGTAATAAGTTCGTAGCGAACAGCATTACGAATGCCGCGAGCCCGACTCGTAATGATGCAATTAGTCCCTTTTTCATAATAAAGGCCTCCCTGAATTAAAAGGTGGTTAGTATATATTCGTTTGTCCAGCCAAGCAAATGAGTTTGCTTTCCGTTACTGAAGAAACTATTTATTTGGCGAGAGTATATCACTACTTTAAATACTACACAATATAATTAACAACACTGATGGTCGGACGGATGCAGTGCCATTCTGGTTTATGACATACTGGATAGCATGACTACTTTCAAAAACGCGTTAACCTTACGCCGTTCCAATAATCTACTGACGGTTATTGTCGTACTTATCGGCATCTATATCGTCTTGACCCCCTTCTTGCCGGCAATCAGCTGGTGGTCAAAATACCAAGCTCCGATCGTATCCTCCAAGCCGACGGCGCCGACACCAAAGCCGACAAGCCCGACAGCCCCACAGGACAATACCCTAATCATTCCTGCTCTCGCGATGCAAGAAGGCGTCCACGAAGGCGCGTCGCTCTATACCCTGCGACTGGGCGTGTGGCACTTGCCCCAGTCGAGCACACCCGACAAAGGCAGTAACACCGTGTTGGCCGGTCACCGCTTTACCTATAGTAGCGCCGCGGTATTTTATAATCTCGACAAAGTAGTGGCGGGTAACGATATCTATATGTATTG
>JBBRZI010000035.1:0-9300 GCA_038236865.1 Saccharimonadales bacterium (SeqCode) | reverse complement strand
GCGCCACCGCTCTCCAGCAGACAGCCGCCTTCACCACCGCCCGTATCGGCCACACCTCCGTCGTCTCGGGTGGCACCCTCTACATCATCGGGGGTATTTTTGGCGGTACCAACCAAAACGACATCCAGCACTGCCCCCTCAATGCCGACGGCTCGGTTGGAGCCTGCGTCCAGCAAACCGCCGCCTTCACCACCGCCCGCAACCAGCACACCTCCGTCGTCTACAATGGCTACCTCTATATCATCGGTGGTAATGGTACTGGTGGACCGTATAACGACATACAGCACTTGCTGCTTGGTACAACCGCCGCTACTTCGACGGGTGTCGTGGGCGCTACCACCCAGCAAACTAACGCCTTCACCACCGCCCGCACCCAGCACACCTCCGTCGTCTACAATGGCTACCTCTACATCATCGGGGGTTATAGCGGCACCTACCGAAACGACATCCAGCACTGCCTCCTCAACGCCGACGGCTCGGTCGGAACCTGCGTTCAGCAGACCAACGCCTTCACCACCGCCCGCTACAGTCACACCTCCGTCGTCTACAACGGCAACCTTTATATCATTGGGGGTATTGGCGCCATCACCTACAACGACATCCAACACTGCCCCATAAACGCCGACGGCTCGGTCGGCACCTGTGTGGTGCAAGCCGCCGCCTTCACCACCACCCGTTATAGACACACCTCCGTCGTCTACAATGGCTACCTCTACATCATCGGGGGCTGGGCTGGCGCCGACCTAGACGACATCCAGCACTGCCCCATAAACGCCGACGGCTCGGTCGGCACCTGAGTGGTGCAATCCTCCGCCTTCACCACCTCCCGCTGTTGCCACACCTCCTTTGTCTACAATGGCTACCTTTATATCATCGGGGGTAATGGTAGTGGCGCCGACCTAAACGACATCCAGCATTGCCCCATAAACGCCGACGGCTCGGTCGGCACCTGCGTGGTGCAAACCACCGCCTTCACCACCGGCCGCACCCAGCACACCTCCGTCATCTATAACGGCAACCTCTACATCATTGGGGGTCATAGCGGGGCCTCCACCTACTACAACGACATCCAGCACCTTTCTATAGCCGCACTACCGCAGGTGGCTCATTACGAACGTGTGGTCGATCTGGGTAGGGTATACGATAGCGTGGACTCAATCCAGTACAACGGCACAGCACCGTGCGGTGTCAAGCTTCAGTATGCCACCGCCGGCACCAACGGCATCTTCGGTGCACCCGCCACCGTTTACGAAGACTCAATGCCGGGAATAACGTATGCGCTTTCAAACGTGACTTTCAAACGCTACGTCCGGCTAACTCTGTCTATCGACGATCAACAGTGTGGCGGCACCAGCGTTATTACTGACGTCACAGTTAATAGTACCTTGCTACCGCCGGCCGCCCCAACCTTAAGCCAGCCGGCTGCTGCCCAGACCGGTGTCTCCACAACGCCCGAATTCCGGATGTACACTACGGATGCAGCCAGTGACTACGTGCGCTACAAGATAGACGTCTGCTCGACCAGTAACTGCTCCAGTATTGTCCGCACCATTGACGAAACCAGTTCCCAGATCGGCTGGAGCAGCCAAAGTCAGCAATCCGCCACCGCCTACGCTAGCGGCCAGACTGCTATTCATACCTATCAGGCGGTCGCCCTCAGCGCTAACACCCAGTACTGGTGGCGGGCCTACGCGATTGACCCAGCAGGAGCTAATACGTTTAGTGCGGCATCCAGTATTGGGACGTTTAACACCACGCCAGCCACCCAGAACAACGTCAACATCGGTGGCGGCACCACTATTTACGGCGGCACCACGTTCGGACAGTAGAATTTAATTGGAGGTTCACTAGGCGCTTGAAGCGCTTTTGAATGGACGCGCCACGCATACAACTACGCACCAAAGTGCGGGTATTGATCACGGCCAGCGCCATAACATGGTCGCTGTTGCGATTAGCGACTACGGATGCAGAACCCCAGCAGACCTTCTTATAGAATTATAGTTTTCCTAGTGTGAAGCTATATTCGGGATCCAGACAAGAGCTCTTAGCCTAGATACCGGGTCAAGCCCGGCATGACAGCTCCATAAGCCCGGCATGACAGCTCCGCAAGCCCGGCATGACAGCTCCATAAGCCCGGCATGACAGCTCCGCAAGCCCGGCATGACAGCTCCATAAGCCCGGCATGACAGAACAGTTTAGGGGGAGCGAGTTAGCTAGCGCGTTTGCGAGCAGTCGCCACCCACAAGAGGAGTTCGAGCGCTAAGCCGAGGCCAAAGCCGCCGACAAAAAGCAATAAAAAGATCAAATAATTATAGCTAAAGCCGTTGTGCTTCGTCAGGTAGAGGTAGATAGCTGAGCCCAAAAAGGCAAAAATGCCACCGCCGAGTAGCCCCGATGGTCGGGTGGCGGTTTTACCGGTGACTTCGCTGAGCACGCGCACAACCGGCTGGTGGACAACTCGGCTCAGGGCGCGGGCCGTGACTGGCAGCTTGCGGCGAACGGCGTTGATCTCGCGCTGCAAGGTTAATCTTTTGAGGTCAGCGTTCACAAACGTCGTCTGGGCCGGTTCGGCGGCCTTTTCAGCGGCTTGCAGCCGCTGAAGTGGATCATCTTGTTCGGTCGTGGTGTGTTCTTGCTCGACGACGTCCCGGGCAGCTTCAACGCGCTGTACAGGATCGGCTTCGCCGGGGCGTAACGGCTCGGCTTGTTCGGCTGTGGGCAGGGCTTTTTCTTGCTCCTGGACGATCAGCAGGTCTTCTTGTTTTTCTGGTGCTGCTGGTGCGAATTCTGACATTAAAAACCTCCACTATTGTTGTCTTGAACTACGATGCTGGTTTCGGTGGCGAGCAGGCGGGCCCGCGAGAAGAAGTAACCGGCTAGGACGACGATGGCGGCGGCACCGAATAAGCTGGTGCCCGGACCGGTATTGGGCAGTACGGCGGCGACTGTTTCAACAGTCTTGGTGACGTCGGCCGGTAGGGTAATGTTGACGGTGTTACCGTAGACGTTCGTCATGGTCAGGTCAAAGTGGCCACCATCTGACGAAGAAACAGGAGTTTGCGGGACGGGAGTCTTTACTTTAACGGTGATAGTCTTAGAGACGGTGGCGCCGGCGGTGATGTCTATGGCTGGCCACGTCACGACGTTCTCGGAATCTTTAGTCCCGCCGCTGAGATCGACCACGTCGGCGTAGTCGAGCACATCGCTTAAGTTCTCTTGAAAGACAAAAGCTCTAACGGTAGCTTTGCCACTGTTTTTGGCGTAGAGCGTGTAGACGATACTATCGCCGGCGTGCGCCATGGTGTTGTTGGCATCGTTGGTGCCAGTCGTCGTATTGCTGGCTGACTTGCTGAAGGATACGCAGGCGAGGGTGTCGGCACTGCTGACCGATTTGTCACATGGCTTGCAGTCGGGGCTGGTGCTTGGCAACGAGGCATTGTACTGGCACATGACGATAGTTGGGGGTTTGGGAGTCACGGGTGTCGGAGTTGGTGTCGGAGTTGGCGTTGGTGTCGGCTTTGGCGTTACTGGTACTGGCGTCGGTACTGGTGTTGGCTTGGGCGTGACTGGTGTTGGCTTGGGAGCTACCGTCGGTAGGCCGATGAACACTAGATTACCGCAGTTATAAAGCAGGTAAAACGTTTTGTGAGTGGTGCTGTTGACGCCCTGCAGCGCTTTGTAGCTCGAACTAGGGCCAGTGTCAAAGCTCGACAGGTGGCGCAAATAGACCGTACCGACGCCGCTAATCTGAACCGGCGTTTCGCTGGTAACTTTACCGCTGCTGGCGTTTTTGGCCCCATACGGTAGGCGACCCATCGAGAAGAGGGTGTTGTTCTGGGCCGTTGACGTCAGTGTCGTGGTGCTGGCGTTCGCCACATCCGTACAAGAAATACCGTAATAGGCAAGAATCTTGGAATAGTTTTGGGTGTTAGCGTTGCAAGCGCTGACGGCTTCGGCCTTGGTACTGAACCCACCGTTTAAGATGTCATTGCTCGAGCTAGCCACGGTTGGCTGGGGCGGGCTGATGACGGCAAAAAACTGAATAAAGAACGCCAATACTATAAAGACTAGCCCCGTGCGGCGCACGGCCTGCTCCTGGCGCATCCGTTTACCGTAGAAAGCTAGTTGATGAAGCAGACTTGGATTGTAGGGCAGAGCGGAGATCAGTTTTTCAAACATAAGATATAAGCTTTTATTTTTAAATTGGTATATAAGACTATTTAACCATAACCATAAGTGTTTATACAAGAGTGACCTCTGTGCAAACTAGCCGGCTGACCCTAACATAGCATCACTCGGCGGTCCGCAGCCGCAACGACGAAAAGTTGCCACAGACCAAGCCACCACCCCAACCCCCCAACTGCCACCCCCCAACTACCACCCTTCATCACAGAGGTAGTTGATGGCAAAGCAAAATTCGTCTATAATATTGATCAGTAGGAAATTCTAAAAGCACAGCTAAGAGGGTTATTTATAGTGGCTAATAAAAACGCGTATTCAGCAGATCAGATTACAGTACTTGAAGGTCTTGAGCCTGTCCGTAAACGACCGGGTATGTACATCGGTGGCACCGGGCTCGAGGGCCTGCACCACTTGGTGTGGGAAATCGTCGATAACGGCGTCGATGAAGCCTTGGCTGGGTACGCTAGCGAGGTCACTGTTAAGATGTTAGCCGATGGTGGTATCACGGTTTACGACGATGGCCGCGGTATTCCAACTGATATCCACCCTAAAACTGGCAAGAGCACCGTCGAGACTGTTCTGACCGTGCTGCACGCTGGTGGTAAATTTGGCGGTGGTGGCTATAAAGTCTCCGGCGGTCTGCACGGTGTCGGTTCGAGCGTTGTAAACGCCCTCAGCCGCAAGCTCCACATCACAGTCTATCGTGACGGCAAGCAGTGGGAACAGGATTATGCCTTTGGTGCCCCCCAGGGTGATCTTAGGAGCACGGGCAAAACCACCAAACGCGGCACCGAGATCACTTTTTATGCCGACGACACTATCTTTAAAGAGTCGACCCAATTTGATTACAAAACCATTCTCGATCGATTGCGGCACGCCGCCTACCTTACTAAGGGCATTCGCACCAGCCTCGAAAATGAGGCAACCGGCGAACGCTATAGCTTCTACTTCGAAGGCGGTATCCAGAGCTACGTTAAGCACTTGAACGTCGGTAAAGACGTCGTCGATGACGATATTTTCTACGTCGACAAGACCATCAAAGATACCCAGGTCGAAATTTCGTTGCAGTATACCGATGCCTACACCGAAATGATTAAAACGTTCGCCAACAACGTCCTCAACCCCGACGGTGGTACCCACCTGACGGGCTTCCGTTCGGCCCTGACACGCGTCGTTAACGACTATGCGCGCAAAAGCGGCCTGCTCAAAGAAAAGGAAGAGAACTTAACCGGGGAAGATTGCCGTGAAGGCCTGACCGCCATTATCCTCGTCAAATTACCCGACCCACAGTTCGAAGGCCAGACCAAGAACAAACTTGGTAACCCGGAAGTTCGTGGCTACGTCGAAACCGTCCTCGGTGAATACCTGGCGTATTACATGGAAGAACACCCAGCTATCGCCCGCAAGATGATCGGCAAGGCCCTGTTGAGCGCCCGCGCCCGCAAGGCCGCCCGGGCCGCCCGCGACAACATTATCCGCAAAGGCGTCCTCGAAGGTGCCAGCATGCCAGGTAAACTGGCCGACTGTTCGAGCAAAGACCCGGCCAACTCCGAAATTTACCTGGTCGAGGGTGACTCGGCCGGTGGCTCCGCCAAATCCGGCCGCGACAGCAAAACCCAAGCCATCCTGCCACTGCGCGGTAAGGTACTCAATACCGAGCGCGCTCGTTTGGACAAGATGCTTGGCAACAACGAAATCGTCAGCCTGATTAAGGCCCTTGGCGTTGGTATTCAAGATTCATTTGACGTCCGTGGCCTGCGCTATGGCCGCATTATCTTGATGACCGATGCTGATGTCGACGGTAGTCACATTAACACGTTGCTGCTAACGTTCTTTTTCCGCTACATGAAACCGGTCGTCGACGGCGGACACCTTTACTTGGCCAAACCGCCACTGTTTGAACTCGTTAAGGCCGGCCGCAAGTCGAGTGTCTTCGTATATGACGAAGAACAACTTGAGGTCGTCCTCGACCAGGTAATCGCCAAGCGCATCGCCGACGGCTCACATGTGAACGCCGAAGATGATCGTCTTAAGCAGGCCGGCTTTGTCGAACAAAAGCGCTACAAGGGACTCGGCGAAATGGATGCCGACCAACTGTTTGAAACCACGATGAACCCGGAAAAGCGCGTGCTTATTCAAGTTAAAGTCGAAGACGCCGAACGGGCCGACGCAATCTTTAATAAACTGATGGGGACCGAAGTTGAGCTCCGCAAGAGCTTCATTCAAGCTAATGCTAAATTCGTAAAGGACCTGGATATATAATGGAAGACGACACCAACATCCCAATTGACCCGATTGAGCAGGGCAACGACGACAATGCTTCAATCGAACCCAGCAGCAACGATATTACCCCAATCTTCCCGCAACGGGTTCCCGAGCGATCAATGGAAGAGCGCCGCCGCGGTGACGTCCGTGCCGCCGACGTTCTAGATTCCGGCCACTCGCGTACCGTCGAACTCCGTTCTGTCGAAAACGTCATGGAAGACTCCTATTTGCGCTACTCCATGAGTGTGATTATCGACCGCGCTTTGCCTGATGTGCGTGACGGCCTCAAGCCAGTGCACCGCCGGATTTTATATAGCATGAACGAAGACGGGCTGCGGTCTGGCGCTCGCCACCGGAAGAGTGCCAACGTAATTGGTGCGGTTATGGCCCGCTATCACCCGCACGGTGACTCCAGTATCTATGACGCCATGGTCCGTATGGCCCAGCCGTGGGCGATGCGTTACATGCTCGTGAACGGGCAAGGGAACTTCGGTAGCATGGATGGCGATCCTCCAGCTGCCTATCGTTACACCGAAGCCAAGATGGCGCGTTTGGCCGATGAACTGTTGGCTGACATCGACAAAGAAACCGTCGATTATCGCGATAACTACGATGGCACGACCCGTGAACCAACTGTCTTGCCGGCGAAACTGCCAAACCTGCTACTCAACGGGCAATTGGGAATTGCCGTCGGTATGGCTACCAATATCCCGCCGCACAACTTAACCGAACTGGTTGACGCTGAAGTCTACCTGATCGATCACCCCGATGCCAAACTCGATGATTTGTTGCAGTTTATTCAAGGGCCCGACTTTCCAACTGGTGGTGTCATCTATGGCAAAGAATCGATTCGCACCGCCTATGCGACTGGCCGTGGTGGCGTTGTCACCCGCGGTATTGCCGAGATCGTCGAAGGCGCCAAAGGTCGACACCAGATCGTCATCACCGAAATTCCGTACGCTCTGAACAAGGAAACGTTAGTCCTTAAGATCGCCGATCTCGTCCGCGATAAAAAACTGACGGGTATTAGCGACTTGCGCGATGAAACCGCCCGCGGTAATGTTCGCATCGTCATCGACCTCAAAAAAGATGCCTACCCCAAGAAGCTGCTTAACCAGCTCTATAAAATGACGCCATTGCAAACTAGCTTCCACTTCAACATGATGGCGCTCGTCGACGGCATCCAACCGCGCGTGCTCGGCCTGCAAGATATTTTGAGTGAGCATATCAAGCACCGTTTGGTGGTTGTCCGCCGTCGCACCGAATTTGAACTGCGTAAAGCGAAAGAACGTGCCCACATTCTGGAAGGGCTCAAGATCGCCCTCGACCACATCGACGAAGTCATTGCGACTATCCGGGCCTCGCAAACCAGCGAAGAAGCTCAAGTCAACTTGATTGCGCGCTTTGACCTCAGCGACATTCAAGCCCGCGCCATTTTAGCGATGCAACTGCGCACCCTGGCCGGTCTGGAACGCAAAAAAATCGAAGATGAACTCGCTGAATTACTTATCCTGATTGCGAAACTTGAAGCTATCTTGGCCGACGAAAAGAAGATCCTCAAAATCATCCGCGGCGAGCTGTTGGAGCTCAAAAAGCAGTACGGCGATGAACGCCGTACGCGCGTCGTGGCCAACGAACTGGGCCGCCTGAGCGACGAAGACCTGATCGCCGAAGAGCAGGTTGTGGTGACGCTCACCAGTGCCAACTACATCAAGCGTAGCCCAATTGCCGATTACAAAAAGCAGGGTCGCGGTGGCAAAGGCCGACGCGGTATGGCGACGCGCGAAGAAGACGTGATCGAACACGTCGTCAACGCCAGCACCCATGATTTCTTGCTGTTCTTTACTAACAAGGGCCGGGTTTTCCGCATGAAGACCTACGAAGTGCCAGCCGTCGGCTTGAACGCCAAGGGTGTTGCCATCGTCAACCTGCTGCAGCTGCAGCCCGAAGAGACCGTCAGTGCCGTCATTAACGTTAGTAAAACACACGACGCCGCTAACCTCATCATGTGTACGATTCGCGGTGTGGTTAAGAAAACGCCATTCGACCAGTACCAAAACGTCCGCCAGAGTGGCCTCATTGCCATTAACCTCGATGACGGCGATGAACTCAAATGGATCCGCATGACGACAGGGGACAACGAAGTCGTCATCTCGACCTCCCAAGGTCAGGCCATCCGCTTCCACGAAAAGGATGCCCGCCCAATGGGCCGCGTCAGTCGCGGTGTCCGCGGTATCCGCCTGCGACCCAATGACCATGTTATCGGCATGGACATTGTTGCCGAGGGCAGCAGCGTCTTTGTAATCTCCAAGTACGGCTATGGCAAACGCACCAAGGTCAACCAATTCACGCCGCACGCTCGGGGCGGTGTCGGTATCCGTTCGGCTATCGTCAATGCCAAGACTGGTGAGCTGATTGGTGTCAAAACGCTGACTGGTGTCGACCAAGAGGTCATCATCATCAGCCAACAGGGCCAGACGATCCGGCTCGGGCTCAAAGACACACCGGCCCTTGGTCGTGCCACTCAAGGTGTGCGCATCATGCGCATGCGCGAAGGTGACGAAGTAGTCTCGCTCGCCTTAGTTGAAAAATCTGACGAGATCGAGGACGACGAAGAAGAAGCCATCGTCGACAGCGCTTCATAGGGCAGTCAGAGCGCCCCGCAGGGGGCTCCAACCAAATCGATGTGGTAAATACGGCAGCAAACCGCCATTTACCCCTTGACGGACGGCGGTGATCTGAAGTATGATTACAGCAACGCTTTTGAGGTCTCTTAATGTGTCTCTCATATAGTTGTTAAAGTACGTTAAAAATTGAGTAGTGCAAATCAACGTCAGTTCAATTGAATTGTTT
>JBBRZI010000034.1:0-10363 GCA_038236865.1 Saccharimonadales bacterium (SeqCode) | reverse complement strand
CATGGCCGTACAGTCAGCGGTTGTCCGCAGTGAAATAGCCAAATCAATGCCGACGGCCGTGTAGCGGTAATGATCCTGCTCCTGGGAAGGCAACTCGTCGTAGTAGCGAATCCAAGCCGGAAAGATAACCTGATCGTCTTCGGGAACGATCTTAAGCATGAACTCGCGTTGCCAAGCTTTCTCATTGCCAAGCTTACGTTTGGCAGTTTCGATGGCATCGTGGTTGGGATATTTACCAGGCCAGAGGATCTGGTTGCTGGGTGTTACTACAGGGTACGCTCTGAAGACACCATTCAACCGTCCTGATTCGAAGCTTGCCCGCAGTCGCATCAAAAGTGAGTCTTCGTGCAGCAGGTTGCCAACCATCACCACCTTGGTGTTCTGGTCGCCAGCCGGAAGCACCTCCCCAGTTAGCCAGTTGTAGGTCTTATCCCTGCCCTCCTGAGTCTTAGTAGACATCATATCTTCGACATCGTCGCAGATGATGAGGTCTGGTCGGTGCTCTCCGTGACGTAAACCACGAATGCTTTGGTCAGTGGAAGCCGCACTGATTCGGGCACCGTACTTGGTCAGCACCAGTGAGCTTGATCCCCACTCGTCGCTTTCTTCTTCCAGCGGTCCGAAATCTGCTCGAAGCAGTTCATTAGCTTCAAATTCGCGCTTGATGTTAGCTAGGTGCAACCGTGCCTGCTGCTGAGTCTGGCTCAGGATCAAGATGAACTTCTTTTGTTGGCTACCGAGGACTGCCCAAATTGGGTAGGACATGGTAACGACCGTCGATTTGCCGGAGCCGCGAAAGGCCACAATCACTGCGTACTCAATCTCCTGATTCTCGGTTAACATGAAGATCTCTTTTTGAAAATCGGCTGTCGGGTGCTTTAAGTAGCGGCTGAGATAAAGGCTAAAGAACCAGGTGTGACTGCGCTCGGCTGTCGCCATCCGGATCTTACGGTTGCCTCGAATATGCTCCCAGAGGTCGGGAGTAAGACTGGCCTCAACATCGGCTGGCAAAGTGTTATTCATGGGGTTCCTCCTTGGTAATTACCGGTTCAATCTGGCCCAGTCCGGCCAGTCGTAGTGCTTCTTGAACGACCGCTTCTTGCTCTGGAGTTAGCGTTTGATCCTCAACCTTAAGTCGTCCATCAATCTGGACTCTGGTGGCATAAGTTGGATGATGGTGCTTCAGCCAGAAGATAATGCCGGTCATATTGCCATCCCGAATGGCGGCCATGAGCTGACTCTCGGCCATGTCGTTGACCAGTGAAGCCCCCTCACTAAGGGCTAGATCGGCTGCCTCGGCAAACTCAGCATCGTCTTTATACCACCGGTAGTAGGAAGCTCGGCTAAGACTCGTTTTCTCGCAAGCTAGTTGAACAATCGGGGTTTTACGTAATTGGTCAATCAACAGGGCCTTATTGCGGGCAGTCTTATCCGACATGGCTCACCTCTAGCATCTTGGCAGTACCACCAGTCAGCTTTTCCCAGCGGTCAACGACAACTTGGCAATACACTGGATCAAGCTCAATTGCCAGACATTTACGCTTGGTCTGCTCACAAGCCAGCAGAGTTGAGCCGGAGCCGACAAAGGGATCGTAAACGTAGTCACCGACTCGACTGGAGTTAAGAACAAGATTTCTAAGTAGACCAACTGGCTTCATGGTCGGATGGAGCTTACTGCGGCTTGGTTTTGGATAGACCAACAGGCTTTTATCTTTGGCTTTGACGAATTCATGCGTTCCAAACCAGCCGTAGGCGATGAGTTCGTGCTGAGGCAAGTAGTCCATGCGCCCAACCACAGCATGGGTCTTCACCCAGATCAATAATTGGGTAAAGCGACAGCCCGCATCTTGCATGCCCTCACGCAAGGCGAAGAGCATATTGTCAGAGTTGAAGATATAGACAGCGTTCTTTGGCGCAAGGTATGGTTTAGCAGTCGCCAGCCAGTCTTTGGTAAAGCACCGGTATTCGTCGTCACTTTGGTAGTGGTCGCCGGTGATTTCACCACACGATCCCAGCTTTTGCGTGAAGCCAGCCTTACTATCGGTGTAGGCCACGCCGTAGGGCGGGTCGCAGAGAATTAATTTGATCTGATCGTTGCCAATTAGTCGCCTTATCAGTGCCGGATCTTTAGCATCGCCACAGGCCAGGCGGTGGTCACCGAGCTGGATGATCTGTCCCGGCTTCATAGCTTCACCGCCTTTTGGCCGGTTAGGGCTTCATATCTAGCAATAATTACATCACAGAAGATTGGTTCGGCTTCGGCGAGGTAGGCTCGGCGCTTCAACTGCTCACAGGCCACCATGGTCGAGCCGGAGCCAGCGGTGACGTCCAGTACGATATCGCCTGGCTTCGTACAGCGCCTGAGGGGCTTTTCGTGTAGGGTCGGCGGCTTCTGAGTCGGGTGCTCGTAATCCTGGGCTGAATCGCGCTTGGCCAGCCAGATGTTGAAGAGATCTAGGATATCGTCGAGACTACGGTTACCGACTGCCACATCCTTATTCAAGATCTCGGTGAGGTTCTTGGTCTTGGACAGGTATGGTTTGCCGCGAGTGCCATAAACGCATGGTTCGTACGCTTTATTGAAGGCGATTTGCGGGGTCATGTTGAAATTGTTCTTAATCCAGAGGCAGACCCGCTTCGGAGCCAGACCAATCTCGACATACAGGCTCTGGAGGAGGCCAATATAGGATTCGTCGCAGTAGCAAAAGACATGGCAGTCCGGCTTGGCAACTGCCATGCCGTTCACTAGAAGTGACTGGAGAAAGGCACTGTAGTCGGGATCGGACTTGTGGTCGTCGGTTGAGCCGCCGTACTTGCCGTTGGTACTGATGCCTTTGCTGTAATCCAGCGAAATATTGAACGGTGGGTCTAAGTAGAGCGCACTGACAAGGTCACTGCCGACCAAACACTGGATAACGGCCGGATCGGTAGCGTCGCCGCAGATTAGCAGGTGTGAACCGAGCTGGAACAAGTCACCCGGCTTAGTTTGTGGTGTTTTGATCTCCCGAATGGCTTTATCAAGATCGAAGTAATCGTCCTCGGTTGCCAGCGCTTCATCCCAAATGGCTGAGAGGTCGCCATCGTCAAAACCGACATCCAGCAGTGTTTCAATATTGAAGACTTTCAGAAGCTCAAAATCCCAAGCACCGGTCACTCGGTTTAGGCGCAGATTGAGCTGTTTCTCAGTTTCGATGTCTGAGATATCGACATATACCACGGGAACGGTGGTTGCACCGAGCTTTTTAAGTACTCGCCAACGAAAGTGACCACCGATGATAATGTTAAAGCGCTCCTTTGAACTGTTCACGATCAAGGGGTCAACCACCCCATGGCTGCGAAAGCTCTTGATTAGAAGATCCTCGGCCGCCTGGTCGCTGGTTCGGGGGTTATAACTGGCGGGTACCAGGTCGTCAATCGGTACCTGGACTACGGTAAGCTGCTCGCCGAATGTTAATTGCTCTGCCATAATATTGCCTTTATTTACACCCAGTATTAGGCAAGGAAGGGTATGACATTGAAAAAATACCTTGGCATAAGAAAAATCCGAATTATCTCCGGATTTGTTGCTGCCAATTACACTTTAAGCTGGGCTTGGGCGGCCGCTGGCCATCAGTGCCCTGATCTTAGGACTGTCATTTTTAACTAGGATGCCGGGAACTGAGGCAACCTCAGCTTGGGTGTAATAACGATAACCCTTGATTCGCTGGGGGCTAAGTATGCCTGTCTCGTCCCATCGTTGAAGCGTTCGACGCGATACGCCGTACTCTTTAGTCACTTGTGCGACAGTATACAGACCTGCGCGTTGGTGTCGCTGTCGAGTCGCCATTTCGCGTTTGACGGCGTAAAGCTCAGTCATCATGCCAGGTTCATCGAGTATTAGGTATGCCTTGACTTCACGGCCAAGAGATTGGAGCTGGTAAGGAATTTTGATGGCTTTAAGTTGGCCGCTTCTAATCCAACTGCGGATGGTCTCCGGCGTTACTTCGGCCTGTCTGGCAAGGGATTTAGTGAAGTAGCCTGCCGGAATGTTGGCGTTCTCGTCAATGTAGATCGATATGGCAGAGCCTTCATGGCTATCTATAATCACAATGCGATCACGCACCAGCTGGTACCTCAGTCGATTGAAGATAATGGCGGCTAGGTGAAGGAGCGAGAAGCGGTGGCCATTTTCTTCTTCCTGCAAGACTCCCCAGCAAGTAACTGAAATGGTATTACAGAAATCTTCCCAGTTAGCATCTTCTCCCTGCTCCTGTTTGAAATCCTTGAACTTAGACCATAGTCTCCACCACATCTTGCCTAAAGTGTGAGTGGCGATCTCATCACCCTCTGACGCCCTGACTATTAATTGGATGTTACTAGCACGATATCGCCGCCAAAACTCGATGATAGGCTGTAACAATTGTGACCAGGTGTTACTAAACAGATTGGTAAAGCTCGCTAAGCTTTGCTGAATTAGGCCGACATAAGAAGGTAGCCGTAAGTGCTGGGCAAGCGCTTTGAGCATTCCGGCTGTTCTCTCATGTGCCTGCCGAGCCATTTCGAGCACACCGCTTCCGATAACGGATTGAGTCATAGCCGCAACCTGGGCTCCAATCTGCTGGACGCTTGCCATAAAGCCCTGCATCGGCTGGAGCGACTCCATCATACGGGTATGAGCCTCAAGCATTCGTTTATTATTCTCAACTATCTGGGCAACGAAAGAGGTGGGCAGGTTCATTTGGAAGGCCTGGAGGTTACGAACTGCTGCGCCAGCCGCATCGTTAACGATTGCCAGCGATGAGCTCACATTATGCTCGACTGGAAGCTTATCAAGATCTAGCACGATGATCTCGTGCTCGGGGTCTTGCTCGGGTAATTCAGCTGTAGGTAATGTTGGCATAGCCACCTCTAATTGCTTGTGTCTATCTTACACCCGAACATAAAGCGAATACAACAGAATTCGCCAAAATACAGAAGTGCATTAAAACTGGCGTACACAACCCCGATTCTCCCTACAGCCCCGTAAAGAAGTCCTCAACCTTAACGCTCATCCCCTTAGCCAGCCGATAAACTGTCGTAACAGTTGGTCGGCGAATCCCTGTTTCAATGTTCGCAATGGCGACCCTATCTAGCCCGCTTTTGTCTGCGAGCTGTTCTTGTGTCATGCCTTGCTCGCGACGTAGTTGAGCCACCCGCTTCGCCACCTTCTCCAGAAATGCCTTTTCGACTTTTGATTCCATAGCTTAAGCATAGGAAGAATAGCCTTGTCAAGACATAATCATTTGATTACAATTCAAGCTTATGCTATAACTTGTGTAATCATTTGATTAAGGAGATTTACACTTATGAGCGACCAGGAGAAAAAGAAAAATTGGTTTGCACGGCACAAGATCATGTCCGTCATACTTGGACTAATTGTAATCGGGGTCATTGCCTCGGCTGCCGGTGGCAACAAAAGCAGTACCAATACCCCATCTGGTAGTACCAAGCAGGCCTCTAGTGGAGCTAAGACCGTCGGCATTGGTCAGGCGGCTCAAGATGGTAAGTTTGAATTCACGGTCAACAGCTTCAAATGTGGCGACACCACAGTTGGAACAAACCAATATCTGACCAAAACTGCTCAAGGTGAGTACTGCCTCATGAACCTCACGGTCAAGAATATAGGTAATCAGGCGCAACTGTTTGACGCCTCAAACGAATATGTCTATGACGGAAGCAATAACAAGCTATCAGCTGACAGCGTCGCCTCCACTTACGCTAATCCCGACGGTAGTACATTCCTCAACCAGATAAACCCGGGCAACTCCGTTACTGGTACTATCGCCTTTGATGTTCCTAAGGGAGCTAGCATTGCGACAGCTGAGCTACACGATAGCGCTTTCTCGGGCGGAGTCAAAGTCAATTTAAAGTAACGCCCCACCCCATACCAAGATTAATCAAGAAGCCGCAACCATCAACAGAGCTGCGGCTTCTTGACAACGTAAGCGTATTGTAGTATAATTCACCAGTATTTTGACAATATAACGACGGCTCTGTTGAGAGCGGCGTTTTGCACCTAAATCTTAGATGCAGTATGCCGTTCTCAATGACAAGTTGAGATCACTGCTGGCATGCTGCCATCGGTGAAGCCCTACGGCAGGAAGAGGCCATCATGGCCACCACCGACGAGATGGTCCGCATCAGCGGCCAGTCGCACGAGATCATGAAGCGGGTCGGCAACGGCTCGCTAGACGCCCGTAGCGTCCGCAAGGCGCTCCAGGACATCATCGAGGGCAAGCTGAGTCAGGATGCTCGCTTCGAGGGCAAGCTTCTGATGCTGGGCAACCAGCTCGACCTCCTGCGGCGCTACAACGCCCAGTACTGGGAAAATCGGCTGACCGAGGAGCAGTTCTCGGCCATCGAGCGCGAAGTTGCGCAGTCCTGGCTGGGTCACACCCAGTGCATCGACGACCTCGCCATCCTCCACGTCCAGTTCGACTCCCTCGAGGAGACGGTCGAGATGTGGTGGCGTGTGTATGTCGGAGAGCAGCCGGACAGCTGGCGCTGGCCCGTGCTTCGGGTCGACGCTGAGCACCTGTGTCTGCTGGGCTCCAACGTGAAGACGTATGAGCCCGGCATCCACGTAGTCCGGATCAACCTCGTCGCTCACTGGGAGCCCGAGGGTGGGCGCACGCTCATCGAGGTTCGCAAGCAGGCCAAGAGCACGGACGAGATCCTCGCCCAGTTCGAAGTCATGAGTGCCTACGGCCTTCACTCCGAGCTGCTCCGCGAACAGGATGGTGAAAACCTTCCCTACGCCGACATGCCGGGCACAGTCGTGACGGTTCCCGGCGACTCCAGGCCGTACGCTCTGTGCGTGCGCTGGGACCCGTTCAGCCGCGGGGCCGGGCTGAACGCCCGCTGGGTCGGCAACCGCAGCAGCAAGTGGGCGGCGCCGGTGCTCAGGGAGTCGTAGTACTTGGGACTTGTTCCTAGGGGCTTGGAGGGCCTTGGGTTTCGACCCTTGGCCCTCCGCCCCGCAGGGGCGCAAATTTTCCGGCCGCGCAAGCGGTACCGGGAGAAATCGCGCCCCTTCTTCGTATTTATTCTTTCTAACAAGGCTGGAAGTATGACAAAATTTTACAGTCTCTTGGCAAATAGTATCGCCCCGCTGGGGCGGGGGTAATCTAAACCAGTTGGTACAACTCTAACAAGGAGACGTACCATATGGATATGTACCAGCTCAACCAAATACCCAGTGAAACAAAGATTCAGAAACACTTAAGACACTGCATCTTCGGCAGTACGCAGCTGTTCTGCCCGGAGTGCCATTACACCAATGTTAGGGCATACGAGGGCCGCTACCGCTGCCCGAGATGCCGAGCTAAGTTCTCGCTCCTTTCGCACACCTGGCTTCGCAACATGAAGCTCCCACTCCAGCAGTGGTGGATGCTGTTGTGGTGTTGGACGAAAAAGATTCCGGTAAAGCAAACCCACCACTTGACCGGCCTCTCTGAAGTTAGCGTCTACCATTGGTATGACCAGTTTAGAGTGCATTTACCCGAGGAATACCATGTCCTTGAATCCATCGTGCAGTTAGATGAGGCTTTCTTCACCGACTGGTGTCTCATGGCTGGTAAGCAGGTGGGCAGTCGCAAACTGGCCTATCAGCTCATCTACCAGAGCCATCCTCAGAAGCAGCATGCCGTACGCTTCCTCTTCGACAAGGTACAGCCTGGGTCTAAGCTCTGGACGGATGGAGGCAGTATCTACAAGAACATTGGGAGCAGCTGGCCCGTAGAGCACTCAAGAGACATTCATGCTAAGTTTGAATTTGAACATACTAGTGAGATTGAGGGCGTATTCGCTAACCTCAGAACCTTCATTAGGCGCATGTACCACCATGTTACACCGGAAAAGTTCCCCGATTATGTACGAGAATTCTGCTTCAGATTTTCATCGCCGGAATTGTTCGATTCACCCCTTGCCTATGCGGAAAACACACTAATGCTTGTACCAACTCGTTAAGAGAACCCGCTGGCGGGGTATTGACAACATAAGCATTTAGTAGTATAATTAACCGGTATTTTGACAATATAGCTACAATTCCTTTGAGAGCGGTATTTTGCATCTGTCTAGTGACGGATTCAGTATGCCGTTCTCAATACCTATGTTGAGACCGTCGTCCCTGAGGCGACGGAATGTTTGCGGCACAGCACAAAGGACAGATCATGACCGTTACCGTTGACCGCGACCTGGAGCGATCCTTCGCCCAGCTCTACGAGATCCAGAAGCAGCTTCTGGGTGGCGCACTGTCGCCGCTCCAGATCAGGAAGCCTCTGCAGGACATCCTCGAGCACATCTTCCCGCCGGACGCCCGCTTCGACCGCTACAGCGGCATGCTGGTGTCCCCGTTCGACTGGCTCGCCCGCTTGCGGGAGTACAGCACCAAGTACTGGAACAACCGGTTCACCGACGAGGACTTCGCCAAGGCCGAGGCTCAGCTGGCATTCGTGCCAGATGACCACGTCCAGGGCGTCGACAACATCTTCGGCTTCCACGTCCAGTTCGCCTCCCTCGAGGAGACGTTCGAGATGTGGTACAAGGTGTACCAGGGCGAACTGCCCGACGCCTGGCGCTGGCCAGAGCTCAAGGTCGACGCCGAGCACCTCCGCCTGCACGAGCTGGCTCGTTCCTACGAGCCCGGTATCCACTTGGTCAACATCGACCTCGTGGCACACTGGGAGCCGGAGGACGGTCGCACGCTCATCGAGGTTCGCGAGCAGGCCAAGGGCACGGGCGAGATCCTCGCCCAGCTCGAGGTCATCTCCATCTACGGTGTTCTCACCCAGCTCTTCATGGAGCAGGACGGTGAGAACCTCCCGTACTCGGACATGCCCGGCACCGTCGTGACGTTTCCCGGCGACTCCGAGCCGTGCGCTCTGTACGTGGACTGGCACCGCATCGGCCGCGGGGCCGGGTTCGACGCCGACTGGGTCGGCTACCGCAGCTACGGGTGGGCGGCGCCGGTGCTCAGGGAGTTGCAGAGCTAGGACTTCGGTCCCTAGGGGCTTGGAGGGCCTTGGATTTCGATCCTTGGCCCTCCGCCCCGCAGGGGCGCAAATTCAATTTTTTTACGCAAGTAGACACATTGGAGAAGCGCCCCTTCTTCATGCCCAAAAATTTGCGATAATCTAGGAGGCAGAAAGTTGTCGAATCCGTGTCGTTGTGAATGTGACTCGTCGAAACGCGCCACAACTCGTACTTAATTACTCCTCTCGTGAAAGTAATCCTCGTTTAAGTTACTCAGAAGGTTTAAACGGGGTCATCCATCACGTATCAAATTTAAGGGTGAAGTTCTATCATCGGACTGAGCGCCCTGCCATGAAATTATTTCGACAACAGCGATATTTGGGTCGCTTTTTGTCTATTGACATTCATTACTTGTTATACTATAATGTAATAATCTTTGAAATGTCACAACTTCACAGAAGAACCAGACCAATTGAGCTATCCAGCTTTTGGTTGGACTCACAACTAGGAGATGTTATGTCAAACGCAAGACCCACAGCTTCTCAAACCGCACGGACCGTGGCGAAGGTGAACGCGGACATTGAGGCTGCCCGCTCCTTCTGTGTCTTCTCCGCAGGTTTCGCTGTATTCGGTTTCGCGAGCAACGCAGTGTCGGTGGCATATGATACGTTTCGCACTCAGGGCGGATGGCTCATATTCATGGCTGTGCTTTCATCGGTTTTTGGCGGCGCTTCCCTATATTTCTTTTTGAAACACAAGGAGCTCCTCGCCGAAAGGCACTCCATCTCCAATTAGTAACAACGCCGCCCGAGAGCGTATAATCTCGGGCAACTAACAAAGTTATTTATATATTAAATGGTTTTGATCGTTGCATTTGTATTGTTCTAAGTTCGTCCCACAGACCCTGCCAGTTATAATTCCAAAAAAGTGGCATAAACGAGCCGCTTTTTTTGTATTTTGTATGGAGAAGAATTAAAAATTGCTCGTATTAAAGCACAAAGGTTACATAGACTTCTTGGCAATAGAATGCTAAAGTAGGGCCTCGTTAGCTGACTCTGTTTCCGCAGTTGGCCTGTACCTTTCCAGGGAGAAATTATGTATCAACCACTTGTTTTGGTACCGACCGTTCGCGATCTCCGCTTGTTATTCAGGGCATCCGATGATTACGCACTGCTGGCACCTGGTGCATTGGAAGTTCTCAAACGCGCGGTTCAAAAGAGGCAGTCTTTACCGAAATCAATTCTACGGCAGGCTCAGAGAATGTGGGGGATTGATCTTTCGTCAAATGACGCAGCCCAAGCCTTGCTGATCCGCGAACCCGCTTGCTCCAGCTACGACAACGCCTCTTGGGAACTTAATATGAGGTGCAATT
>JBBRZI010000033.1:0-11235 GCA_038236865.1 Saccharimonadales bacterium (SeqCode) | reverse complement strand
CCAAGATGACCTGAGTGGAAAAGGACCCTAAATCAAGTTCAGGGTAGGCTCCGTCCGCATCCCCCGCACGTTCAAATAGGAAGGTTCGAACGGGTATTGCTTGTCGCGGAAACCTATCCGTGCAAGGCCCCTTCACCCATCTACCACCATAGAGCCCGATCCTGATAAGCCCTCGCACCCACGCCCGTTTTTGCTCACCGCCCTTCCCTCCTGTACAATAACGCTTATGGCAGAGCAAAATACTTCAAATCAGTCATTTGTAGGGGGGCAACCCCAGCCCAGCGTCCCTGTGGCCCCAGCAAATCTATCGCCAAATGACCCGGCCCCTTCCGCTCCGAATGCGCCAGCCCCTCCTTTAAACCAGCCACCCGTTACGCCGAATGAACCAACATCGCCGGTAGTGGTTTTGACCGAGCAGCCGATGCCTGCCGCCCAAGTGCCCGAGGCTGAGTCGCCGTGGCAGGCCGCGAGCACTGCCCAGCCCGTCCCTACCGTCAATTGGACAGCCTCTGAGTATATTGCCCATCACAAGTCACCGGGGTGGTATGTGGCCTTCGGTCTCGTCGCCCTTATCGGGGCTTTTTTGCTATGGTTATTCACGAAAGATCTGATTTCACCGGGAGTTGTACTGTTCGGCGCCATTATTCTTGGCGTGTACGGCGGTCGGCAGCCACGGCAACAACAGTTTCAGCTAGACCAGAGCGGCTTAACCATCGGTACTAAGTACTATCCCTATGATGACTTTCGGTCATTTTCGGTCATTGCTGAGGGTGCATTTTCTAGCATCATGTTCATGCCCTTAAAGCGCTTTGCCGCGCCGGTATCAATTTACTACGCCCCGCAAGACGAGGCTGCGATTATCGCGCTCTTAGGCGATCGTTTGCCATCCGAGGAGCACAGCCATGACCCGATTGACCGCTTAATGGACCGCATTCGATTTTAGACTAGCGCTGGCTCATAAAAAAATCGCCCGATGCTCCAGGCGATTTACAAACGACTTAACTACTGGGGTAAGCAGCGAGCAATTTACTCCTTGCTGCGTAGCTTACGTTCCATGCGGGCAATGAAGTCCCGACGAGCTGATTTAGCATCCCACTTTTCGAAATTATCCATAAGTTGGTCGGCTTCTTCGTTGGACATAGCTTCCTCCGTTTATTTTGGTAGTGTCTATTATTAAGCTTATGTCTTTAGGATAGCTGTAATTATTTTCACACGGTGGATAAGTGTAAATTATGTGTGGATAAATCAAGCCCGGTGTGCTGTATTATAGGGAGTATAAGGAGCAAAAGCGCAGCTGTGCCAGATTTACAAACAACCTTCTACATCATCGGGATAATTTTTATGAGCCTGATGTTGCTGATAGCGCTAGTGCTCGTCGTGGCGGTCGTTATGATTCGAGCCAAAATTGTGGCCATTCACCGCCAGATTGAAGCAAGGTTAGACGAGCTGACGGGCTGGGCCGGGAAAGGCTCGGCGGTACTCGGGGCCATCAAAACCATCGCGCACAGCCAACACAAGTAGTAGCCGGCCACAGACCACAATGTTATGAAAATACTCAACAGCGCCATTCAGAAAATCGATAGCTATCAACGCCAGCACAATTGGCTCGGCTTCCCCTTTGCGGTTATCAAAAAATATGGTGATGACGACGCGGGGTATCAAGCGGCGCTGTTGACTTACTATGGGTTTTTATCGCTGTTCCCGCTCTTACTGATCCTAACTACCGTCGTGGTCGTCATCCCCGGCCACTCGCGCCACCTGCAACAGACAATTATCGACAGCACCACTAATTACTTTCCGGTGCTTGGTAGTCAACTGGCTGGCCACGTTGAGACGATTCATAAAACAGGGTCAGCCCTGCTGATTGGTATTTTGTTTGCACTGTACGGCGCCCGGGGCGTGGCCGATGCTTTCCGACACGGCGTGAATCACATCTGGCGGGTCCCCCGCCGGCTGCGAACTGGCTTTCCGAATTCGCTCATTCAAAACTTCAGCCTCATTATCGTTGGCGGTAGCGGGTTCGTTCTGGCTTCGTTGATTAGCGGCTTCGCGGCGGCCGCCGGGCGCGGCATTGTGTTTTGGGCGTTATCGGTTGCCATCAATATTTTTATACTTTTCTGGCTCTTTCTATTTTTGCTCCAGGTCAGTCTGCCGCAACACGTCCCTATCAGGGAAACGCGGGCGGGCGCTGTTTCGGCTGCTGTCGGACTGACGATATTGCAAATCGCGGGGGGGTATCTGCTGACGCGTGAGCTCAAGAGTCTTGATGCCGTCTACAGCTACTTTGCGATCGCCCTCGGGCTAATGTTCTGGATTTACCTGCAAGCGCAGACCCTGTACTACTCCATCGAGATTGCATCGGTTAAGTCTGGTGGCTTGTGGCCACGCGGCATCGATAGCAATAATATGACGGCCGTTGATAAACAAGTCTATGCTGGGGAGCTTGCAAAAGAGAAAGTCTCTGACCGCGAACTACCACTGGTCGGCCCAAACAAAAAGTAACCAATCACCTCCCTTTATTGGGCAGGTATTGCTAGCCAGCGCCTAGTAGTTGAGATACTCGCGCCACCAGCGGTCTTGACGAGGTGTGCGAGCGTTGGGGTCTTGTTTTGGTTTCATCCTGTGTGCCTCCCTTGCTAAACTGATTTCCATCTAGTCTACTTGCACCGTCAAAATGCTGCTATACGTTTTCTTACACATGAAATCGATGGCCAGCTAAGGGCTTGTTACGGGGCGCTGGGGCGCGCCAAGGGTTGGTTCGACGACCTGCCAAAAGGCGGCTTCCCAGTTTTTATAGCCCCGATTGCTCGGATGAAACAGGTCATAGGAGTTATTGAGCAGTGACCGGTCCTGCTTGGTTTTGGCGTAAAGATCTACCATCTGCAGTCCATGGCGCCGCGCCGCTGCGGCGACGACTTGATTGGCAGCACTAACCTCAGAGCCCCGTCGAATGCGGCCACCAAAATACGGGAGATTACTGACAATGGAATCGGGCGGGAGCGCGGTAGCCAGGGCGTCGTAGTCCCGGCTGAACGTCGGTGCGTCGTAGTGAATGACATCATTGCCGCCGATTTCGACCGTGACGAGGTCGGGCCGGTAGTGTTTGAGCTGCGGCACCTGCTTGGCGGTCACGTCGGCAACTTTGGCGCCCGACACGCTTAAGTTGACGATGCGGACTGACCGCCTGGTAGTTATTTGGATATGATGCGCCAACAGGCCAACATACCCCCGCTCTGGCGAGCTTGCGCCAATCCCCTGAGCGGCGGAGTCGCCCAGGGCGACGTAGGTGAACTCACCGCGCGTGGACTGCCGGTGCCAGTAACGGGCGTAGCTGCTCAGACTGGCTTTCATGCTCAGTAATCCAACGATTTCGAACAGCAGCAGCCCAGCTATCAGAAAAACGGCGAGGATAAGTATACGCTTGGTCATTGCGGCTAAGTATAGCAAATACCGAGCCGCAGCTTATTCTGATAGGGGTAATGCGCGCATCTTCCGCCTCGTCAGTAATAAATATGACTGCGCACACCTTAGATAACTTGTACTGTGTACAGACGAACATATTAAGCGTGACGACGCACATCCGCTATAGCGGCCTAGATAGGTGTTTCATGAATTTAGAAGAGTATTTTGAGCAACTGTACCGGCTAGCTGAGCGTGAAAAAACCCGCAAGGCTAAGGATCAACCCGATCGGTTCGGTCGCTCGCTGGGTGCATAGCGGGTTTGGGCTGGCCGACTGAACCACTAATCAGTTACGATGGTCAGAATTGGGGCCTCTGGTCCACCGAGGTATTCCGGCATCGGTCGCTCGTAACAGAACTCGGGGTGATCGATCAGGTTTATGCCCCTATCCCGTAACTGCTGATTACAATCTAGGACCTTCTCGAGAACGTTATGCCAAGTTTGCGTTGCGACCGAGAGAGTCTCTGCGGCTTCAGCCAGCTCGGCTTGGAGGCTCAAGTGGGCCAGCATCACACGTTCATCATCTGTGAGGTCTCTGTTTTGAAAATTTTGTTCTGGGGTGGGCATGGTCACCAACGTATTATGTGTACACATATTTATATAGCTTATGTTTGGGTTACGCAAGCAACTCTGATGATTTCTTTGTTATTTAGCCGACTCGGACTAAGGACTAGCCTGTTCGGCCACTCCGCACTAGCCGCGAATATAGATAAGAAGGCCCAAATAAAAAACTTCTCGAGTAGAGAAGTTTAAAAGGAGTGTTGCATAGAAATGGTGTACCCGATAGGATTTGAACCTACGACCTTCGGCTCCGCAAGCCGACGCTCTATCCAGCTGAGCTACGGGTACTCGTCGAAGTCCACACGGTTCCGAACAGACAGCGTCTTCGTTTGAAATCTTAGTGGTTTGCTTCGTGAGCAACAGGGGTAATTCTAGCATATTTTTATCTATAATGCCAGAATGCTAAAATACTCCTATGCCAAAACACTATATCAATCCCGGGCCTATCAAATTTTCTGCCATTATTCGGCGTAGTGGCGGGGCTGGCAGCACATCGGCCTATATCGACTTTCCGTACGACCTCAAGACGACATTTGGCGTCGCTAACCTTGTGCCCTTCAAGGCGACGTTTGACAATCGGGTAGTTTACCGGGGTAGCCTGGCTAAAATCGGTGGTGACGGCGCCACAATGCTCTTGTTGCGTAAAGACGTGCGGGCCGAACTCGGCAAAGAGCCCGGTGAGTCGGTAGAAGTTATCGTCGAACTCGACGAGCAACCGCGCGAAGTTGTCATCCCTGCTGACGTTGCGTTGGCGCTCGAAACAGCTGGCCTCTACGAGACGTTTGAATCGTTGGCCCACACCCGTCGTCGGGAGTACATTGAAGACATCAGGCGCGCTAAGAGGCTCGACACTCGTCTCAAGCGCATCGAAAGCATGTTTGTGGCGCTCAGGGGTGTTCCGCCGAGCGCTTAGACACATAGGCTACAGTCTTTTATTTGTCAAACGAACAGGTTGGCCCGTACAATGGTTGGGCTGGAGAGGTGCAAGAGTGGTTGAATTGGCTTGTCTCGAAAACAAGTGTGCCCGCAAGGGCACCGAGGGTTCGAATCCCTCCCTCTCCGCCAAATAAAATAGACCCATCAGGGTCTATTTTATTTGGCCAAGGGAGTGATCCGAACCCGGTGAGAGAGCACAGCGAAAGGAAGGGTTCGGTGGAGCGAAGCCACGCGCAGGAATTTATTCCGAGCATGGCTGAGTGGAAAAGGACAAAGTCCGCATCCCTCCCTCTGACAAAGGGCTATATAAGTGGAGCGCAAGCTCTCGCAGATGCTTGCATCGAGAAAGCTTACGCGGCAAAGGACCCTGAATCAAGTTCAGGGTAGGCTCCGTCCGCATCCCCCCCATGAATAGGGCTATAACCATGATTCAAATGACGAATTGGGGCATCATTACCCTTCAGTATGTCTGCTCAGATATTTCCCATTTTTACACCGCAAGGTAAGTACTCAGCCATCCCTAAAAGCATCTAAGATTGTATGCACAGGCCGTGTATACCAGGAATGCACTAATTTACGAGTATTGTTCGTTTGAGCACCCGCCCGAGAACTGCGCTTATGAGGAGCAACACCAGCAGCGAAATAACCAGTAACCTCGCCCATAGCAGCAAATTGATAGTCCGAATGCCACTGCCCCGTTGGGCCTGGCTCGCCGGTACAGTAGTGGCCGACTGTAGCTTAGTCGATCTTGGTAGCGGGCTTGGGTTAGTAGTTTGTGCCCCCAATACGGCTTTGACGCTATTTGAATTTACGGACGAGTGTCTGTCCCGCCCAGACGTAAAAGCCGAGACGGTCGTTACTCTCCCGGTCGTGACAGTAAACGGGTCGACACTGATTGCCGGGCTGGTTGCGCCTTGGATGTCACCGCTCGCAGTGGCAGCCCCGCTGGCCTGCTGAGCAGGAGGATTACTCGAGACTGTGACAGCTGGCGGGCTGGTTTGGGCGACAATGAGGGGTGGCGGTGTAGTCGAGCCGCTTGTTCCGGCGCCACCCGTAGGAGTTGACCCTCCGGTCGCATCGATGCTTGGGGGTTCGCCGATGGTTCCATCGCAGGCATCATCAATGCCATCACGGTCGGCATCAAGGCCACTGTTACCAACGGTCGGGCAGGAGTCGCTACCATTGCCGAGGCCGTCGTTATCGTAGTCATCGGGATTCGTAAAAATATAGATGATCGTCGTGATGCTGATAGGCTGGTTGAGCTCATTCTGGCCCTCAACAGCAATAATTTGGGCGCCCGAGGGAGCGGTGGCGGGTATCGTAACGGTACCCGCCAGGTCTCCAGTGTTTGTGGTGGTTATGGTGCCGACGGATTGCGGGCTCGCGCCCGAGCCGACGGTTACACGGTAGCCGCTACTAGGCTTCAGACCGGCTTTTGCCTTCGTAGTTTTTAGCTGGATTGCACTTCCCTTCGCTACGATGTGACTGGTGACAATTTTCTCATCACTAGTAGTTTGCTTGGTGGTTCGGCCGGTTTTTGGGGCTTTGAGTAAGCGCTGGGTGTCGCCTACGGCTGGCAGATAGGCGTCGGCGTTAGTCGGGGGCGCCGCACTAAAATTTTTGGTTTGTAGCAAAATTGCCCGCTTAATCAATTCGTGGCCGAGGATATTCGGATGGTAACTCTCTGAGCCTAAGAAGTTAATTGCCAGTTTGTTGCCGAGCTCCGTCGCCAGCGTAATGCCACCGGCGTCGCCGGCAGTTAGCCCGTTGATGGCGACTTGGCCACTGGCCGTTTCACACAAGCGGTGGCCGACTAACGCTTGGCTGATGTCGACATAGGTACTGCCAGAGGCCCGCGCCGCTGAGCTGATTGCCGCGTTGAGATGCTCGATTATATCTATTGATAGACCAATCTCGCTGGTGTCGAGGTGGACGTTGAGGGCGCAGCTACCAGTATCGACGGCAATTTGCGGGTAGCCAACAACGTAAAGGCTGGAATTGGGTGCCAACGAGTGGACTTGTTTGAATAAAGCGGTTAACTTGGCGGCCTCGCGGTCAATCCGCTGGGCGAGTTCAAAGCGATCCTCGTACGTTGAAAAACAATTGTTATCACCGGTCAGGTGGGTGCTTATGTGGGGCACTGCACACTCGGCCAAAATTGAGCCAAAGCCAATGTCGTTGCCACCAATCGAGGCGGTGACGATGCGGGGCTGGTAGTGGCTTACAAAATCAGCTTGCGCGATATTCCCGGGCGTAAAATTATTGAGCAGCTGCGCTAGCGCCGTTTCGGTGCGCTGAGCTTTGGCCACCCCGCCCGTAACCTGACCGGAATAGACCGATTGATTACGGGGCAGCACGTCATCGGCGGTCGCCCCAGAACAAGCCACCGAATGGCCACCGGCTGGCGTGAACGTGCTGTGAGCTAGGAGCAGCGGATATGAATTTGCTGAAATATGGCAGTCGTTGTCAGGGCTATTAGTGCCGGCTAGATAGGCAAAAGCGCCCTCGCCTGAGGTGTAGGAGTCGCCGAGCGCCAGATAGTCGGTGAGGGCGGAAATCCCGGCGGTGGGCGCCAGCGCATAGCTGGTCAAGGTGTTGCCGCTGACGACGATGAGACCGAGCAAGCCGTCGTTCAGGAACCGCAAGTGACGGAGGCTGTCGACGCTGCTAAGTTGCCCGCTCATAAACGGCCAGTAATTATACGAGCTACAGGCCATAAACGGTTGACCGGCGTCTGGCTTACAGGTGTCGAGGTCGTAGATCCGCATTGCATCGGCTGCCCGATTGGCGATGGCCACGTAGCGGCCATCGCGGCTGATGGCGAGCTGAGATTGGTCAAGCCCGGCGCTCATGCCGACCCGAATGAACGAGGGCGCAAACGCGGTCACGTCGAGAGTCGCCAGGTTGATGCGTACAAAACTACCGGTCATAGTTTCGGCCACCAGCCAGCTTCCGCCGTATGAGAAAGTGAGGCTATTGGCATTCACGATGAGCCGGTTCCCTGCACGGTCGGTCAGCAGCTTGTTAGGCGGCGCGGTAATTTGCTTGGCGATAACAGCGGTACCGGTACTATCAAAACGGTCACTGACGTCTTTTAGGATATCGGTATACAGGTTAAGGTAGACGCCGTCGGTGGGGGCGGCATCCAGTGCGAGGGCGTTAACCGTGCCCGGCCACGGCCAGATAAATTCGTGCGGCGAATACGGCAGCAGCGGCACTACGTTGTCGTCGGCACCGTTAAAACTGATGATATCGTTTTCGACGTCGAGTGCCCCAAACGCGGTGCTCATAAAACAGCCGGTTTGCGGCGTGCTGCTGCCGGCGAGAGGTTTTGTGATGACTTGGCAATCGAAATTATCGACGAAAGCCGAATGGCCCGGGCCAGCGCTCGGAACGTAGCCGACTTTTTGCAAGGTCATGGTGCTGGGGTTTGCCCAAGCGGGTTGGGCAGTAGCCGCTGGGGTGGCTTGAGCGAAGTTGCCGGTCATGAGGCGCAGCATGATGGCCACACCGAGCAGCACACTACTGGTGCGGAGGAGGCTATGTTTGGTCTGCAGGCTCGCCATAAACTCCGACTATTCAATACCCGGGGCTAAGTAGCAAGCATAAGCGATCGTTGATTCGAACAACTTTAAGGTGGATTTAATGACTAAGCGGTTTCTGCCGTACCCACAGCTTTGTTCGAGTATACTGTAAGGGCATATGGAAGACAGCATTTTTACCAAGATTATCCACGGGGAGATTCCCTGCTACAAAATCTACGAAGACGACCACACGCTAGCCTTTTTAGACATCCACCCTATCCAGCCCGGTCACACGTTAGTCATCCCTAAAAAACAGATTGAATATGTCTGGGATTTGCCCGACGAAGACTACCGGGCCCTCATGGCCACTGCCAAGCAGGTGGCCAACCGCCTGCGCGAGGTGTTTGCCGATAAGAGCCGCGTCGCCCTACTGGTTGAGGGGCTCGATGTAGCCCACGCCCACCTCAAGCTGTTCCCTTTTAACAGTGACGAAGAGTTCCATTATAAGCCGGACCAGGGCGGTGAGCCCGACTACCCTGCCCTGGCGGCGATGGCTAAAACACTAGCATTTTAGTATACTATGCCTAATGTCTAATGTACTTATCTCCTTAATGATGGCCGCCGGCGTCGCGACCTTCGTCTACACCAAAATGGGGCCGCGCTTGGGCTATGGCAACTCCCAGAACGTCTGGCTGGTCGTCGGCGTCTGCTTCGTACTGGTTTTCCTAGTGTTAATCACCCTGCTCAAATACGTTCTACAAATCGGTATGTAGCCATTTCGTACTAATTCTAGGCTTGGTTGATCGGGTTATCACTGGTATCATAAGGCTATGAATACGGGTGGAATGACGTTTGACGAACGGGCTTTGGGCAAACAACTACAAAAAGCTCGCCAAAAAGCCGGTTTGACGCAGCAAGGGCTGTGTCATCGGGCTAATTTGAGCTATTCCACGCTGGCCAAGATTGAGCGCGGCGCCATCAAGGCCCCGTCTATTTTTACCATTCAAGCCATCGCCGCCGCCCTCGGCTTAGGCCTCGATGCCCTGATGGGCTCGGCCGTGACCGCCCAACACCGCACGCTGCTAAAAACCAAGAGTGGCGTGAGCTTTGTCTACTTCGATGTGAACGGCTGCCTGGTCCGTTTTTATGAGCGGGCTTTTGCCCGCATCGCCGAAGAAACCGGCGCTCCGGCCGATGTTGTCGAGACTGCCTTCTGGCACTACAACGACGCGGCTTGTCGGGGCACACTCAGCCCGACTGATTTTAACGAGTCGTTGGCCGAGCGAATCGGGGCTAGCTCGATTAACTGGGCCGAGTACTACGTCGCCGCCGCTGAACCCATTCCCGACATGCACGAGCTCGTCACCTGGACAGCCGATAATTATAAGACCGGGCTGCTCACCAACATCATGCCGGGCTTTATTGCCAGCTTGCGGGCCCAAGGCAAAATTCCGGCTCTCGACTATGACGTTATTATTGATTCCTCAGCGGTCGGCACGATTAAACCCGAGCCCGAGATTTTTGAAATCGCGATCGCCCAGGCTGGCGTTCCGGCCTCAGAAATATTATTAATTGACGATACACGCAGCAACCTCAACGCTGCCGAAAAACTCGGAATGCACGTGCTGTGGTTTGACTACGCCCGACCAGAAGAATCGGTCGAATTGATTCGCTCGGCACTGCAACCAGCCAAATGATGAGGTTGTGAACGGGCTCTTAGATACTGAAACGTTCGTGCTCTCGCTGCAAGCTGGCGAGGAGGGTTTGGGCAGTAGCTAGCTGCTCTTTCGTCTGATGGACGACTTGTTTGGGGGCGTTTTTGACGTAACTCTTGTTGGCGAGGCGGGCTTGTAACTGGCTGATGACGGCCGTCTGAGCGGCCTGTTTGGCTTGTAGCTCCACTAGATACGTCTGGGCGGTGGCTTGGTCGATGTCGAGCCAACAGCGGTAGCTGGTGGTCGTTAAGTTCAAGCCGGTGCCATCTTTTACTTCGGTGACATCGAGCAGTCGGGCGAGGCGTTTGATGGTGCTGGCGTTGGCCTGTAACAACGGTTCGTCCGTGTAGTAGAGGGTGATGCCAGACACGCTCAGCGCGTTGAGAATAAAACGCGATTCGGTGACGATATGTTGAATTTCGGTGAAGGCGGCGGCTTGTTTGGCGTCGCTTTTGGGCACTTGCACGAGTTGCTTGTTGGCCAACAGCGAATCGTTTTCCCACTGCAGGGTTTGCCAGATGGTTTCGGTTAGGAATGGCGCAAACGGGTGTGCAATCGTCAGGACGGCCTCGAGTAAGTAGGCGAGCAACGGCAGATTGGGCTCGGCCTTGCTGGCTTCGATGTACCAGTCGGCCAGATCATCACGCGTGAAGTGATAGAGCTCGTCGTAAGCTTCGCTGAAACGGAAGTTGTCGAGGTGACTATTAATGATTTTCTGGGAGTGCTGGAGTTTATGTAGTATCCAGTGATCGGCGGCGGCGGTCGGCACCGGCGCTTCCCTGCCCGGCGTGTCTCCCAGGAGTCCTTCGATGTAGCGCGCCACGTTCCAGAGCTTGTTGCAGAAGTTGCGATTCGCGATAATCTTGGTCTTACCAACGCGCTGATCGTTGCCGGCGGTCATACCCTGGATGAGGGCGAGTCGTAACGCGTCAGTGCCAAACTCTGGGATAACCTCGAGGGGGTTGATGATGGTTTCGGGGTGACTCTTGCTCATTTTTTGACCGTCTTCGGTGCGGACGAGGCCGTGCAGGTAGACCGT
>JBBRZI010000032.1:0-11765 GCA_038236865.1 Saccharimonadales bacterium (SeqCode) | reverse complement strand
GTACGAATTATGGCTAACCGACCGGGCGGGGAAGAAGCGGCTAAGTGGGATGGAGGCCGAAGCGGTCGGGAGGGAAGCGGCGGAGCGACGGGCAACAATTGAGGCAAACGCTCGGCAAGCGGCAGAGCAACGGGCAGCAATTGATTCAGACGCTCGGCAAGAAGAAGCGCTGGCAAGACGGGAAGCCGAACAAAGAGCAGCAGTAGAGGCAGATGCCCGGCAGCAAGAAGCGCTGGCGAGACAGGAGGCCGAACAACGAGCGATAGCAGAAATTCGCGCCCGGCAAGAAGCGGAGCAACGAGCAGTGGAGGAAACTCGCGCTCGACAAGAGGCAGAGCAACGGACGGCAGAAGAAGCTCGCGCGCGACAGGAAGCAGAACAACGGGCCGCCGAATTTCAACGTCAGTTGGAGGAAATGCGCCGCCAGTTTGGGCAACCTCAGCCGGAATAAGCGGCCTACTTTACCATTTCTGACCCCTTCCTAAAGGCCATTATTAATTCACCATGCAAGATGTAGCGGGTAGCTTCCAACCGGTAGCCCCGCTTTTCAAATATAGCGGTTAACTGGGCGCGGGTATAGCGGGCCTGATGTATATCGGCGTAGGCTGCTGGGACAAAGCGGTCGTAAAGCTTCTTTAGCAACCGCCATTCCCATCGGGCATAATCGAGGGTTGCCAGTACCAGCCGTCCCCCAGGAGCCAGCACGCGATCCAATTCTTCCAGTAAGGGCGCGTCCGGCGGCACATGTTCGATCAAATGGGAGCAAACCACGCAAGAAAATACACCCTGAGCAAAGGGCAACCGTAAGGCCGAGCCGAGAACCAGTGGTCGTCCGAATTTGCGGGCCAGGCGCAACTTGGCCGGGGCTAGATCGAGGGCGACGCTACCGGGCGGTAGGGCTGTGATAATCCGGCTCGAACCACACCCTGCATCCAGGGTTGGCCCCTGACCCGCCGCCAGTTCGGTCACATAGCGAAAGCGGCGGCGTTGCCAGTAGCGTTGAAGTGGAATAGCGCTATCATAAGCCCAATCCTCGTAATCGGCGGCAGTTAGCGCGTTACGCACCTTCCAAAGCGACCGAAAGGTGCGTAGATAGGCCAGACCAAACTTAAAGACGCGGGCATTCGAGCTTCCGTGCTGGCGCGGGGCATATTGAAACGGGACTTCCTGAATACGCCAGCCTTCGGTATATAGCCGCACCAAAATTTCGGGTAACACGTCAAAATCGCGGGCTGTGAAAGGCTTGTCGCGTACCAATTCGGCCTTATAAAGCCGAAAGCCACTCGATAAATCCCGACTTGGTAAGCGTAGCCCGCGCTTGAAAAAGGTATTTAGTATCTGGCTCAACACGAAGCGACTGGCGGGCATCTCGGCACTACCGCCCGGCACATAGCGTGAGGCGATCACTACTTCGGCCTTGTGGCGTTGCGCCCACATCTGGCGAATAAAGGTTGGCTGGTGCGACAAGTCGGCATCCATCGTCAAAAAGTAGCGACCCCGTCCAGTGGCGAAGCCCGCCAAGAGCGCTCCACCGTAACCGCGCTCTTGTTGCTCGATCACCTGGGCGCTGTTAGTAGCCGCCACTTCCAGTGTCTCCTGGTCAGCCTGCCGGGTAATGATTAAGATTTCGTATTCCAATTGTAGATCGTCGAGCAAGTCACGCAGATTGGGCAAAAGAATTGCCAGGTTGGGCGCTTCGTGCAGGGCCGGGATGATTACGGATAAATCAAGTTGGTTGGTCATAAGTCCTTGTGAGGGTGAAGGGGCCGGGCCTTTTATCGATAAGTAAGGCGGCTGAGTTTTGCCGGGCCGCTCCCAATTATAGCCCAATCAATTGCACAGTCAACCCTTCTATAGAGCCTGGGTAAGAGTCAATTTTTGCAACTACCCCGGCTGTCTACCACACTCTAAATCAGGGAGTGAGTATAGGTTAGAAAATTTCTCGCAGAGAATTTTTCTAACTTATATTTTTAAATGATCTAGAGCGGGGTTTTCAATGTTATCCGTTTTACTTTTTGAACTCATGCACAAATTTGACGCTCACCCTTAGAGCTTAACCTATATCAAAAAATTGCGGGCCAAGCTGGGCTTATCCCCTGGCGGCTATCTCGATCTGCCGGGCGTAGGCCGCTAGTTCGGTCTGACCCGCTTGCAACCGGGCGAGTTGAGCACGAAAATAGCTCTCGCGTTCCTGCTCCCAGCGCTGAACCAGATTGGCAAATAGGGGCTGGGCTTTGAGGTCGGCATAGTCGAATACGCCAAAGTTGTTTTGTAACCCTTCTCGCATCCCCAACGCAAAAGGATATTCCTTGAGCGTATCGTAGAGCAAATTCAGGTTGGCTGGGGCAACCGGGCGACGGATAGCCGCCTGAAGCCGGGCCTCCCTTGACCCCTTTTTTTCTAACCTTTCCAGCCAAGTCACCCGCTCCTGATAGGTCAGCAACCGTTGGGCCAGTTGCCGGGTCTGTTCGCTATAGCCCGACGGAGGGTTGGGGGTAGGAAGATGAGGTGTAAGCGGGTCTTGCTCAAAATCCGGCTTTTTTAAAATTGTGTTCTGACTTGCTTTGCTTTTGAAATCGGCTACTTTCTTAGCAAGCCAGCTTGAATTTTGAGTAGCAGAAGTAGCTTCCTGATAAATCGCTTCCAACCAGCGTACTCGGTTTAGCTCGTTTTGATAGGTTTGTTGGGCCAGGTGCGTTTCGCGGTAAAGCTGGTCGGCGTTATCGGGTAGGCTAGGGTGTTCCAAAAGATATTGCCCGGTATAGCTCGTAAAAGGCAGAAATTCGGTCAATTCGGGGGCGGGCAGTTGGTCAAGCGTATCGGCAAGCAGGCTATCGAGGGTCGCCAATCGGTAGCCCCAGTCCAACGCCTGGGCCGGATTGAGCAACTTTGGGTTGCCCAGCAGGGCCGGATGCTGATTGAAAAGCCGGGCCATCTCGCGACCTGCGACCTGAGTGCGCCGGAACATTTCCTCGATGGGCAAAGGTCGGTGGTGATAGACCAGTCCTGCGGGACAGAGCTTGATAGCATAACCCGCTTGCTCCAAGCGGTAGCCAAGTTCCATATCTTCGTAGTTGTGCTGGAAGTCGCTGTTAAACCCGCCCATTTCGCGCAATCCGGCTTGGCTGACTGAGGCGTTGCTAGTAATAAAGAGAGGCCAATTGGGGCCGTCCGGCTCAAAGCTATCCCAGGCTGGAAAATAGGTTGCCTTGAAATATTCGGAGGCCGGGTTTTCTCGGTATTCGGGCGACCATCTGATAGGGCCAACTAGCGCCACTTTCGATTGACCCTGCTCGGTGTGCGCCCGGTAGTGGCTGGCGAGTAAGTCGGGATGAGCCAGACAATCCTGGTCGATAAACAAAATCAATTCGGCCTGGGCCGCTTGCCAGCCAGTGTTACGGGCCGCCGAAACTCCGCCATTTTCGTCGCGCCAGACCAGTTGGAGCGCTAGGGGCGAACTGACCCGGCGTTGAGTAGCGACCTGGCGTGTATCGTCCGGGCTGCAATCATCCACCAGCACGACCTCAAAACGATCAGTTGGGAAGCTCTGCTTTTCGAGGCTTTCCAAAAGGCCGGGCAAATATCCGGCGGCTTTATAGAGTGGTATAACTACCGAGATGTCGATTTTCGCTTCCCTTCCTATTACATTACAGCAAATTGCAAAGAATTTAGGCTAAAGAATTATCTGTAGGAGCGAGCTTCTGCTCGCGATTGAACATCTAGCCGTATCTTCCAATCGCGAGCAGAAGCTCGCTCCTACAAAACTGTGCAATTTGTTATAGTACATGGTAGCACAACCTTTCAGGGGCATAGCATCCGGGCGCGATGCTTTCAGATCGTACCATCGATCCGCTTGGTTGGCAATCTAACCCAAAACCGTAAGTTTGAATCAGCTTGCAGACCCTAAATTTGCCGCCCGGTTTATGAAGTGCTAATATTCGGTAGGTCGAGTACAAACTTTTGAAAGCTGAAAAGGTCGAAATCTTTTCTAAACATTATGAAAACAATCTGACTGACAGCATAAAGCGGTTGAATGAGAGCTAACTAGAAGATGAATACAATCGAAAAGGGCAGCATCGGGCTAGTAGTGGACAGTGTCGCCGATCTGCCGACGGAGTTGGTGCAAACACTGGGTAATATCAAAATCGTACCGTTTCACGTCTATTTCCAAAAAGAGGGCCAAACCTACGACGAGGGAGTTAACCTGAGCTATCAGGATTTTTATCAGAAGCTTGCTCAACCTGAATTGGGCTTACCCAAGACACAAGGGCCATCGGCGGGTGAGTATCTGGCAGCCTACCAGGAAATGTTGGGCCGCTACGAAAAAATAATTTCTATTCACGCCAGTAGCAAAATGAGCGTGGCCTTTAATTCGGCCCAGCTTGCCCGCGAAATGTTACCCGACGCTGATATAACGTTACTCGATAGCTATACTGTGTCGATGGTGCTGGGTCTTTATGCGCTTGAAGCCGCCCGCGCCGCTAAAGCCGGAGCCAGCCTTCCGAAAATCGTGGCCCAATTCGAGCAGCATAAGCGCGAAACGGTCCAGCTTTTTGTAGTTTCGACCATGAAGTACTTGCGGCAGAGCGGACGGGTCAACCAGATGCAGTATTTGCTTGGCTCGGCCTTACAAATCAAGCCGATCTTGCAATTCAAAGATGGGATGGGCGAACCGGCCGGGCGGGAGTTGAACCTCGAACGGGCTTATGTGAAGATGGGGAAGGCGCTGGTCGAAAAGTTTGGTAGCCGTCCGCTCCTGGCGACGGTCGTTCATAGTCAGGCTCCCGATCAGGCCCAGGCTCTCAAGGAGCGTATCAGCCGACAGGCCAATATCCAGGAACTAATCGTGGCCCAGATTGGCCCTACCCTCGGCGCACACGGTGGCCCTGGTATGGTCGGGATGGCGGCGTTTCCGAGAGATAAGGATGAGGGATGAAAGATGAGGGATGAAGGATGAAGGATGAAGGATGAAGGATGAGGGATTTTCTATTCTGCATTCTGCATTCTGACTTCTGCATTTTCATCCCTCATCCCTCATCCTTCATCCCTTCCTCTTACCCGTTGCCGCTGATAACCATGTAGAGAACTTCTTTGTCAGTTACATCAGTGAAACCGAGCGGGCCTGCTATGATGCCGGGGAAGCCCATAATTAGAGCCGCTTTGTTGCCCTTCTCGTAGCCCAGGAAGAAGCCACCAGCCTGCTCGATAACCTTGACGTTATCAGCACCCAGTTGGGTCTTTACGTCCGAGTCCTTGTTAGTCCAACCGCCCTTGCTAAAGCCGTCTGATAACGAACTCTTGACCTTGTCGGAAGCGTCGGCAGTCTTGTAAGCCTCGAACTTGGCGTTCTTGAATTTCTGGTCTTTCAGACCAGCCTGGAATTGGCTCTGAATGCTGCTAGGGATCGCCACCGTACTGGCCCCGCTATAGGTCGGGACAGTGGCAGTCTCATCACCGCACGCAACGAGCATGACACTAAGAAGCAGGGTCATAGCTAAAATGGGAAGCAAACGCTTGGTCATATTTTCTCCTGGTAATTTAGAGTCTAATCGAAAATTTTGGTAGGAACGGCTCTTCTAGTCGCTCACGGCGGTTACAAACACCGCCCTACTTCATCGAGATAGATTCTGACTAAAACTTCATCAATGGTATCAATGCGAACACTTGCGGATATACTTCGTACTATTCGTAGTATAGTCCACCTGTAAAGCCCTTAATGTGACTTAGCTCAACCCAAACTGGTGAGTTTGTTACTAGACAAGCAAGGGATTTGGGATTTACGATTTACGATTGTAAGATGGGAGATTTACGATTTACGATTTACGATTTACGATTACAATACATGCTTCGTGCTTACTTCTCTTCTGCATCCCCTATTCTGCCTTCTGCCTTCTGACTTCTGCATTGTTCATCCCTCATCCCTCATCCCTCCTACCAGGTCGCGCACCTGCCGTAATAGCACGTCGCGGCTATACTGGCCTTTCTGGATTACACGCTCGACGTAGCCGTTCAAGCGCAGGCCATCTTCTATTGTAATATCTTTAGCGGTAATGACCACTATCGGGATCGAGCGCCATTCTTCTTGCTTGCGTAGTTCGGCTACAAATTGAAAGCCGTCTACTTCCGGCATCATCAGGTCGAGCAGGATCAGTTCCGGCTTGCTTTCGGCGACCCGCTGTAAGGCGACCCGCCCATTTTCAGCCTCCTCGACCGACCAGCCTTCCCGTTCCAACATCCGCAGCATCATAGAGCGGCTAAGAGGGTCGTCTTCGACCACCAGCACCGAGTAATGGGTGTGATCTTTGCGGTATTTATTAAGTACTGCTATTAGCCGGTCGCGGTGGATCGGCTTGGTCAGATAATCGTTGGCACCCAGGGCAAAGCCTAGATTACGGTCGTCCACTATCGTCAGCATAATGACCGGGATGTCGGCCAGTTCCGGGTCGTTTTTTAACCTGGTCAACACGTCCCAACCATCGTGACCTGGCATCATCACGTCCAACGTGATCGCTATCGGCTTGAGTTGTCGAGCGAGACGCAAGCCTTCTTCGCCGCTGGCGGCATTTTCGACCCGAAAGCCTTCTTTCTCCAAAAAGCGCTTTATCAGATCGCAAACGACCGGGTCATCATCGATGACCAGCACGGTCCCGATTGTCGGGCTGGCAAGCTCAGGATTGGAAACACTAACGTCTATAAGGTCGGCCTTGACTTGGCGAACCCTGGCCGGTAGCTTGATGGTAAAGGTAGAACCCTGCCCTGGACGGCTGCTCACTTCGATAGAGCCTCCCATCATCACGCAAAACTTTTGGCTAATCGTCAGGCCCAAACCAGTTCCGCCATATTTGCGGGTGGTCGAAACGTCGGCCTGTATAAAAGGCTGGAACAGGCGGGTAGCCTGCTCCTGGCTCATGCCGATCCCGGTGTCTGTTACCCGGAAGATGAAGGACTGAGGACTGCCCCCATTCGGGGACGGGCGGACTGAGGACTGAGTTTCGATTTGGGAGGACTGTTCGCTGCTTTTCGGATTTGGGTTTAGGTTTTCCCGCGCTACTTGCAGGGTGATTGTACCGTTTTCGGTAAACTTGGAGGCGTTACTAAGCAAATTGAAAAGAGCCTGGCGTACTTTGGTCAAATCGGCCTCCATCAGGCCCAGGTCGTCCGGGCAATCCAGTATCAGGCTATTTTTGTTTTTCTTTATAAGCGGCTGAATAGTCATCACCACATCGCGGATCATAGCCCTGACCTCGAAAGTTTCGAGATAAAGCTCCATCCGACCTGCCTCGATCTTGGATAGATCAAGCACATCGTTGATAAGGTTTAGCAGGTGTTTGCCCGCCCCGTGAATTTTTTGTAGATCAGGCAAGATATTTTCTTGCCCCATCTCGGCGGCTTCCTCTTGCAACATCTCGCTGTAGCCCATAATAGCGTTGAGTGGAGTACGCAGTTCGTGGCTCATATTTGCCAGGAAAGTACTTTTAGCCCGATTAGAGGCTTCCGATGCCTGACGCTCTCGGTCAAGCTCGATATTGGTCTGTTGTAATTCGAGCGTGCGTTGCCGGACAGTCTCCTCGATGCTTTCGTAGCTGTGTTTGAGATCGCTGGTCATGCGGTTGAAAGCCTCGGTCAGTTCGCCCACCTCGTCATTGCCTTTGACCGCGACGCGCTGGTTCAAATCGCCTCCGGCAATCAACCGGGCGCTTCTGGTTAGCCGAATCAGTGGCTCGGAGATAGTGCGGGCCACCAGCAACGCGACCAGCGTGACCACCACCAACATAACCGCACCCAGGATCATAACCGTCGTGCGCTGGTTGTTGATCGAGGCAAACGCTTCGGCGCTATCTATTTTGACGACCATACCCCATTGGAAGGCCGGTAGATAACGCCAGACGGCGACTACCTCCTGTCCTCGATAATCGGTTCCGACTGCCTGCCCCTGGCTACCTTGCACCGCTTTTTCTAGCAAAGTAGCTTCCTGACTGCCCAGCCTCACTTTGCGTTGGAAAGCCGCCTGCAAGTCGTGCCGAGTGGGGGTCACAAACAAGACCTCCTGACCCGTGAGGTGTCCGACGACCGTCTCACCGGTTTCGCCTAACCCGCTATAATCGTTGACGACCTTATAAACTTCCTGGTTGCTCAACTGAAGCACAACCGCCCCAATAACGCTATTGCCGTTAAAGATAGGGGCCGCAACAAAGGCGGCGGGCTGTCCGGTCGAAGCGAAATAATCGAAGTCCGAGATTTGGGTTTCCTTGAGGGTTTTAGCTCGGTCGAAGGCTTGGCCCAACTGGGAGGAGCGATAGGGTTCGTCGTAGTAGTTCGCGCCTAGCCCAGCTACACCCGGTTTGGCCGAAAAGAGGGCATCCCCGGCGACTGTGACCAAAAAGACATTCGAGTAGCCAAATTCCTGGATATAGTAGCTAAAAAACGGCCCAACCTTATCCGCCGCCGCCTGATATTCGGCAGTATTGATCCCACGCTTTCGATAAGCCTCGTTTAGCTCGTCGATAGAGCTTACTACGTTGGGAAGATGGGCCAGAGCGCTTACATTGCGTTTGCGTTCGAGGGCGTAAGTTTCGATCTGCCGGGCCTTGCTATCAGCGATTGCCAACAGATTGCTATTGATTTCTTTGCGGAGTGAGCTTTCGGAGGTAGCAAAGGTCAAGTAGATCGCAATCACCAGTGGCAGCACCGCAATTACCAGGAACCACAAAAGCAAGCGGGTCGCAATCGTCTGCCGTTTGATCTTTTTAAGCTTTACCATTGAGCGTTTCAAATTTTCCTATCGGGGTAGCTATTGTTAGTCACTTATTCCCATAAGAATGATCCCGTCCTGCTTTTAATGTCCCTGCTCGCTTCCGTTTGTAACATTGTAACACGTTTATTTTAGAGATTAAACATTACAAACCACCTTACGCCCGCCGAGTAAAATCGGGCGACCGGGGCGAAAGTTTACATCGGCTAATTGGTTAGCTTATATGCTTAAACAGAAAGACCCTGGATGATTTATCCAGGGTCTTTTTGTTTAATTCTGATACTTTATACGGTATAGCTGATTACTGATATAGCATAGTGGACGCTTACAGTACCAGCACTAAAAGGCTGAACTGTTAGGCCGGTTCCAGTACCTAAGGCGCTAACATAGGCCCCGGTTGAGGCATACTGGCCCGGATTTGCGCTGGCGGCAATTACACTCGAAGGGCTGCCTTGAGGGTAAATAAAGCAAAAGGTAAAGGCGGCGAAGGGACTTACAAATGGTGAGGTCGGGAATAATGTAAAGGTTCCCGTCACCGAGGTTGCGTTGGTTGGGATAGCACCACCCGTAATAGCAGACAGGTTCCAGCTAGTAGTAGTGGTGAGAGGCCCAGCGATACCACCTACCGGAGGCGTGGACCGGGTATCAATAATCGTACCGAGGTTGGCGATCACTTGAGCGCCTGACGAGGCTGTCGCACCGCCAACCGCTAACTGAATCCAGCCGGTAGCATTGGCATTCGCACCACCCGTGCCGTAGGCATAGAAGAGCGAGCCAGCCGAGTCTACATACAACTCGCCCGATTTGTGATTGGCCAGAGTTGGTTTGCCGGTACCAGCCGCCGGTACCAGCCGCAAGGGGGCCAGCGTTCCGGCGAAACGTCCGCCGTAGCCATCTGTGCCACCAACCGCATCGACCGCGATGTCACTGGGAGTTTCGGCGAAGGCAGTCGAAGTTGCCAGGGAAAGCGCTCCAACGCCCAACGCGCCGGTCGCCAGATGCTTGAGCAAGCGGCGGCGGCTGGTGGATTGCCGGACTTCAACTACTTTGCCCGGTAAAGTTTCCTGGCGGGTATCCAGGTGATGGCGGAGTTCTACCAGTTCGGTGCGGTAGTTATCCATCTCAGCCTTCATATCTGCTAATTGGCGCAACAAATCTGCTTGGTCTTGATTTGAAGACGTTGGATTCGAGGCGGTCTTTTGACCGTTATTCGAGTTCATTAAATTGAACCTCCTGTATTATAGATGACTATTAGACTACACAGACCAATTTGAAAAATTAAATTGGGCTGATTAAGCAACTGTCGGCCTTATCTGGGTGGTTCTTAGTTAACTAGATAAAGTCGGTTGAGGTTGACACGGATAACTCAATCGAACAAAAATTCCGAGTTTTGGCTGGCCCACCAAGCTGTATGGCATATTAAGAATACTTACCTTTGGAAAGGTTCATAAAACCTGTTTGTTAATACCAGTCAAAGTAACATTGCAAGTGGTATCAAACCAATTGCTCAACTGCTAGTGTTTTATTTCTAAGATTGATTATAGCAAGTGTAATCATTTATGGCAAGTAGGGAACCTGGCAATATAGGACTATTTACCTGTATGCAAGCTGCTAAATATGGGAAAACCACCCTAGTTATCCAATAATTAGAATACCATATTTTGGGCCTTGTGTACAGTCCTGATTCGCAGAGATAACGTATCGATCTCTAAGGGTTGACTTTTGAAAGCTCAAATTTGAACTCAAAAAAGGCTGTCCAAACTGAACCCTTAGCAAAGGATACGTTATCGAACGTAAAAGTATCATCGAAGCGGTGCAAACTCAACTCCAGGAAGCCGCTCTCAAGGCGATTAAGCCGCTCCTCACCAGCTTCTTGGAAGCCGAACTTGAGGCTAAATTGGGAAGGGCTAAACGGGCGACCCGTGCGGTGAGTAGCACGCCACGCTTGCTCGATTGGGCTTGTGGATATTGCGGCTGTGCCGATGCCAATGAGTTCACCAGAGATGGACATTACCAGCGTAATTTAGAAACGGGCTGAGGTCATCTTAGTGGCCTCAAAGTGCCGATGCTCGAATGCCAAAAGTGCCAGCACGATGTGGTAGCCCATTGGGCTATTTTAGAGAAATTTAAGCGGTTCTGGCTGGATTTAGACCAAAAAGTGCTATTCGGGGCCGGACTATGCCAGAGCTTACGTCAACTCAGCCAAGAATAGAGCGCTCTTATTGGTGGAAGTGTCGGCTTAAGTACCCTCAATGAACGCATTAACGCCGTCGAAGGGCTGCTTGAAGTTGAGCGAAACCAACCCATTTTAGAAGGGCCGAGTGTAATGCAACTCGATGGCATCTGGTTAAGTTTGCAAACTCAGTCTAATTCGCCTGAGAGTGTCAAGCTCGATAAACGGGGTCGAAAACGCCATAAACGGACGGGCAAGCGGATGGTGATACTGGTGGCGCTCGGTTTATGGAGTGATGGAAGTGGTCGCAAGCAGATTTTAGATTGGCAACTAGCTGAAAGCGAAAGCCAAGCGGAGTGGGAAAAGCTTTTGCAACGGCTGTGGGAGCGGGGAGTACGGGCTGCGAATGGTCTAAAGGTGGTGGTGCGCGATGGCGGAGGCGGTCTGGGAGAAGCGTTGAGCTATGTCTATGGTAAAAGCGTGGCTGACCAACGCTGCATCTTTCATAAGCTCAAGAATGTGACGGATGCTTGTAGCAGCGAGCTAACTCCTGAGAGTAAAAAAGAGTTGGTGGGACAGGCCAAAGGGATTTATCAGGCCAAGAGTGCCGAGCGAGCGCGGGAACTGTTGGCGGAGTGGGTGCTAACATGGCAGAGCGTAGAGCCAAAAGCGGTCTCCAGTCTCCAACGCGATTTTGAAGCGACCTTAAGCTATTACACTTTAGAAGAGGCGGTGGGGCAGTTAGCCCGCACGACTTCGCTGTTGGAACGAACCAATCGAGAGTTGCGACGAAAGTTTCGGCAAGTGGGGGTATAAGCGGGCGCAAAGGCTGGGGTTTAT
>JBBRZI010000031.1:0-12007 GCA_038236865.1 Saccharimonadales bacterium (SeqCode) | reverse complement strand
CTCGCCCAGCTCGAGGTCATCTCCATCTACGGTGTTCTCACCCAGCTCTTCATGGAGCAGGACGGTGAGAACCTCCCGTACTCGGACATGCCCGGCACCGTCGTGACGGTTCCCGGCGTCTCCAGGCCGTGCGCTCTGTACGTGTTCTGGCGCCCGTTCGACCGCAGGGCCGGGCTGAGCGCCTTCTGGGTCAGCGACCGCCGCAACGAGTGGGCGGCGCCGGTGCTCAGGGAGTTGCAGAGCTAGGACTTCGGTCCCTAGGGGCTTGGAGGGCCTTGGATTTCGATCCTTGGCCCTCCGCCCCGCAGGGGCGCAAATTCAATTTTTTACGCAAGTAGATACATTGAAGGAGCGCCCCTTCTTCATGCCCAAAATTTGCTATAATTATATCTGGAAAGTAGGCTAATGAATCCGACTCATGCGGAGTCTGGGTCGCCGAAATCTCTCGTAGTCGCAGAAACTACCAGAGTTTTGGTCACTAGGGTGGCTGAAAGTGTGTAGGCGATTAACCGAGCACTCCGTGCTCCTTGCTTGAGACATTTAGGTCTCGCATTAAATACAGGGCTTAGATACGTCCGGGCCCAGTGGATCACAAGGCAAGTAGCGCATTTGTTCCCGGCAACTCCAAGCCGTACGCTCTGTACGTGAACTGGAACCCGTTCAACCGCAAGGCCAAGCTGAACGCCAACTGGGTCAGCAACCGCAACAACAAGTGGGCGGCGCCGGTGCTCAGGGACTGCTCGAATAAACAGGGAGGGTGAGATACCCCTCCCTGTTTTGTTATAGCGATTTTAGCCAGCCACCTAGCATACGGCCGATTTCATGCAGCTGAGACTCAAGGGCCAGATAGGTCTTGTTATCGACACACTTGCAGTCCTTGCTGAGCCGAATCATTAGCCGGAGTAGATCGAGCTTTGCTGAGGCAACACTCAGCTGTTCCTTCTTGGCTTCCGGTTTAGCAGTACTTGCTGCCATAACCACTGCTTCCATCAGAGCAAGCAACTCAGTTTGCATGACTGACCCCAACGAATAGCGCTGAGACTTCGGAAACTTTAATAGCAATTCATGGAGAGCTTTATATAGCTGATACAGCGAATGGACAATCGGGATATCAATCAAACCCCCACTCAACTTAGTTTGGACTTTATCGCTGGCATTGGAACTGGTCATGAGACCTCCTTATTATCGTCATTTGATTACATTTGTTCTATTACAAGCCTTTTCCAGGCATGGAGCAAGTTTAGCCGGGGGAAGCGCTCAAAACTGGATGTCTTATGTTATGAGCGATCGCTAGAGGAAAACATCTTCGAACTGCAAGAACAGCTTGTAGGAGGTAAGTTTCAACATGGTCCATATGTGCCATTTACTATTTGCGATCCAAAAACGCGCCGAATCCATAAGGCTACTGTCCAAGACCGCTTAGTTCATCAGGCGCTCGTTAGTGCCATTGAGCCACTATTCGAACGCCAGTTTATCTATGACAGCTATTCCTGCCGCAAGAAAAAAGGCACTCACGCGGCAGTTAGGCGTTTGCGAACCTTCTTGCGACAAGCTAGCCATAACAACACCCAAACGGTGTACGCCCTCAAGTGTGATGTGAAGCAGTTCTTTGCCTCGGTTGATCACGAGATTCTTATGGATCTACTGAAGCAGAAAGTTACTGACGCAGATACACTCAAGTTGCTTCAAACGATAATCGACAGCCTCTCTACAAGCCCAGGCAAAGGTATTCCACTCGGCAATCTCACCAGCCAGCTCTTTGCTAATATTTACTTGCATGAGTTTGATTGGTTCGTGAAGAATCGCTTACGTGAGAGGCATTATCTGCGCTACTGTGATGATTTCATTGTTCTCAGTACCAACCGACAGCATTTACTCGATTTGATTGAGCCGATTACTCAGTTCTTAAGTGTGCGGCTGGGTCTTACGATCCACCCCAATAAGATCACCATCCGGAGCTGGGGTCAGGGAATAGACTTCTTGGGCTATGTGCTCAAGCCTCAATGTATCGTTCTGCGCCACAAGACCAAGCTACGAGCGCTCGAGAGGGTGGATATCATCAGTCTGACGTCTTACGTTGGGTTGTGCTCTCACGCCGACGCATATGAGCTGAGCCAGCTTATTACAATAAAGGCATTAACCAAGCAGGAGGATTAGACATGGATCGTAAAAGATATGAGGATCGTCTATGACGAGATCACAGTTGAGGGCTGTCGCTCTGGCGAACGAATAGTTAATGGCACTTTCCGCGAGATGGAACGGAAAGTGCCACCGTCAGAAATTGAACAACGTCGTCCTGCCTGGTACTTGTTCTATAGCCAGCTTTATTTTGGCCTCGTTGAGTCCCAGGCAGCCGCGCGAGCAGTAAAGGGTGATCAGACCATCAATGACTGGCTGGCTCGGGACGAAGAGAAAGACCGTGTCTTAGCTAACGCCCACGTCGAGGGTAGTATGTACTGCCGCAGTTGCGGCAAAGATATGCGGGTGATTAGCAAGAACTATATGCGTCGCGAGGGTCGCAATGAAGATGATATCCTACTGATGTTTGAGTGTGATAGCTGCAATAAGCGCCAGGCTTACTGGCAAGACGGCACCGAGTGGGAGGGTGCCAAGACCTTATGCGAGAAATGCGGCGAATCAATGGATCATACCGGCAAAACTGATAACAAGATTGTCACAATTACCTACAAATGCCCAAAATGTGGACATAGTTACCAAGACAGCTTTGAGCTTGGTGGAAGTACCGAAGAAGAGCCACCCGATCCTAACTATGAGCTGGATAATAAGCGGTTTGTCTTCGATAGTGACATGATGTTTAAGTACGAGCAGAAACGCCGTCATCTCGAGCGTCTAATGAAGCTCGAGGCTACCGTCGCTGATCAAGCTGTGCATACCGATATCTATGAGACCATCAAAGATATCAAGAAGCTCAAAATTGCTCAGTTGGCTGAGATCTTGAAACCAATCCTAGAGAAAGCTAGCTACACCGAGTTTAAGCTGGATCAGCCGCAGCTAGGCCGCGAGGTGGCTGTTGGTTTCAGTTGCCTAGACGCTAAACCAGAGCGTGAAGAATATAACAGCAAAAAAGATCTGCAAAAACTGATCGGTAAGACCCTTGAAGACACAAATTGGCGACTGATGAGCGAGGGGGTGAGTTACCGAGTTGGCTATTTGACCGGTCGGCTCCGAGCCTACGAAAGCGAAGATGAACTACGGAAGCTAATCGAGCAAAAAGCCAAGCATGGCACCTTACCGCCACCAACAGCGAAGCCAGTTGAAGAACTGCCGGATCATCCACCGACAACGCTGAGCCCAAGAGAGCGCAACCTTCGTGAATCGTCCCTGGTTTACCTGCACAATATGACTCTGGATTCGGTACCAGCCGAGATCACCCTTAAGAGCGGCAAGAAAAAGTCGACCAGTATTCCTTTTATTCGATCCAAAATGAATCCGCTACTCCGAGTGATCATACCGATGCGCGATAATGATGACTCAGTGCCTGACTTTATCCGGACATTCGATTTTAAGATGAGCAGCGGTAAAGAAGAGATCCCTAACGTCAAAAAAGACAGCTTGGGCCGAGAAATAAGGAGAACTGACGCCAAAGACAAGTTAGAATAGAGGCTATGGAGCATGAACATCCATTAGGCTTTGATTCTTCACAGCCACCAGATTCTGAAAGGAGCCCCGAAATGGAGGCAAGACCTGCCATTGACGCTCTGCCTGAAACATTGGGCTTTGTTGAGACGGAAGAACTGGGCCAGCTCCGTGGACAGCTGGTTGAAGCCATGTCGGCCGGTGCTGATGTCAAAGAGTTGGCTACTCGCTACCACTTGCTCGCCGAAGAGGTAGTCAATCAACGAGAGGGTGATGACTTTGCGAAAGCTCAGATTGGCCTGATTGTGCAAATGGGTCTGATTCGTCGTGATGGCGGCCGGAGCGAGAATTACGCCGAAGATCTGCAGGATGCACTGACCTATGCCGACAATATGGGCTTTGCAGACGTTATGCCGGTTTTGGAAGAAGCACTAGGTGTTCAAACCGACGGCGAAAGAATCCCAGAAGTGGCCACCAAAGAGCCAACCAGCGAGCAACTTGCCAATGTCTGCGGCGAGGTGCTCTCAGCTGAGGATTGCGAGGAACTGGCTATAATGCCAATGGATGAGGCGCTTGGCTGCGCCTTCACGCTCCTGATCGAGAACGGGGTCGAAGATCCCGAAGACTTCTTGAGGTCCAAAGGAATTCTCGAGGAGCAGGCCTGACTTCGGTCGGGCCGCACCCTAAGACTTCAAAGTTGGAAGTTTTAGGGTGCGTCTCTTTTCGAACAAACGGACTAGCCTCTGAGCTGCCCGCATTGCCGCTTCATCATTGGGAAACTCTAGGTCACGCATTTCCCTAGTAATACGCTTAAATTCTTCGAGATCCTGTTTGCTAATTTGTACCATGATTTATTCCTATTTAAGGCACCATTAACTACTCTCCCTATCTGATAATGCAAGCTTAAGCGGATTAAAAGGTCAGAACGCTAGCCCATGCGTTGTAATAGCGATTCAGTCAAGTCAAGGCTACGAGGGCTTCGAAATGAGACACGAAACAATCCCCTTTTTATAGTGTCTTATTTGTCTCATTTCCTCCTTAAGGGATATAATCCTTGAGACAGTCGGAAAGTTCCTGACCCGGCTGCTCCGCCAAGAATAAAGTTCTAAAACGACCCGTCCACCTAAAGTGCATACTAAAGGTACAAGGTCGTTTTTAATTACCGCAAAATGTTATGTGGTGCGTGAATTTTGACCATTCCCGTTCAGATGGCGATGGGATTCGAACTGGCCGGGATAAACTTTTTAGACCTCGTTTTTCGCTCAACATAGACCTTTTGATCTTTGAGGAATAATTCGCCGGTTACATATTGGAGAATCTCACGCTTTTCTTCTTTAGTTCCATGTTGCAGCACATACTTTGAGTATGCTTTCAGATCGATCGTTGGCTTGGTTTTTTGAGAACTACTATTGTTACTTTGCTCTAATACGCCTATAAACCTCTCATATCGTATGAGTTCTTCTTTGAACTGTTGGTGAGCACCTATTTCATCTATTTCAAGCTCATCGATAACATTAAGCAACTCGATCATCAGTTCGCCTTCGCGAATGTATGGCTGGATGCAGTCAAGATCGTTTGCCCTACCGCAGTGGTAGTACACATACCGTCTGATCTCGCCAGTTTTGAGCTTCTTCAACTTTTCTTCTGCTGTAACACCCGTTTTACAAACACCACATTTGATCATCCTAGTGAAACTAAACTCTTTGGTACCTGCTGGAGCCTTTGGGGCTACCGTCAGCTGGATCTGGACTTCGTCAAACAGCTCTTTGCTGATTATCGGTGCATGTTTGCCGTGATGCATCGTTTCGCTGGTCTTGGGGTATTGGAACTCGCCGTAGTAGAAGGGATTCTTTAGCGTACGGTAAATATGGCTTAAGACGAGGCGTTTACCATGTCTGCTTACGAAGTCTATGCCATCGAGCCAGCGTTTTACTTCCCGGCCGGTGTAGGCTTGTTTGGCGACTCTCTCAAACATTTCTACAATGATCGGTGATCGAATTTCATCGACAATTATCTTCTCATCGCCGAGACCATTATTCAGGTAGCCGATCGGCGCAACTCCAGGTCTCCAGCCGTTGGCGGCTTTGTTGTGTAGTCCCCGGATGACATTGAGGCCTCTGTTATCGTTCTCTAGCTTGGCCTGTGAGCCAAGAATCATCAGCAGGAACTTCTCATTTGGCGAGTTAGTGAACGTTTGACCGTGAGTGCGGATCTCCGCGAGCTTACCCTGATCCATCAAATCTACCAGAATACCAAGGTCACCGGCATTTCGGGACAACCTATCAGGTGCCCATGTCACAATTCCGTTGAAGTAGCCAAGTTGAATGTCCTTAATAAGTCGGTTATAGATCGGCCTAGTGCCTGATTCTTTGGAGGAATGACTCTCTTTGCGAACTTCGGCTATTTCTATGCCCCAATGGTCGGCAAGTAGTAGCATTTCCTTGATTTGTTGCTCGATTGATAAGGCTTGGCGTTCGTCTTGCTCGCTGGATTTGCGAGCGTACAAACACCAGCGAATCAGTGCTGTTTTTGCTACCTGTGGTGTCTGTTGGGATACGATTGATTCCATACAAGGACAATGTACCGCAATGGGGTACAAAGTCCAGGAGTTTAACAATCGGCCACCTAGAGGCTGACTACACTGACATACTCCTAGAAGAGGAATATATTGTAAAACAACATGGGCCAACTAGTACAGGATATGTCTCCGAATATAAACTACTGGCTATTTAGTTTCTTGTGATTTCAATAGTGAACCTCCCCGAACGGTTGCGTTACCTTGACAATATTACCTACGTATGCTATATTGTTAGCAGGTTAGAACAAAAACAAACAACTAAAATAACACTACAAGGGAAAAGGAAAGCATGAGTGAACTCATCCGAATGACACCAGAACAACCCCAAGAGCAAACTAGCGACACGGTTGAACAAAATGCGCCTGTTGAAACTGGACTTATGCTTCTAGAGCAAGAGAAAACTCTTGAAAAAAGCGATATTGACACCCTACAACAAAAAGCCGGCGAGCTACATGGTATAGACGAGGTACAGCGAGGACTTGAGGGTAGTATTATAGGTGCAGGACTTCAAGTAATGGTTGATCGTTATGGAGCAGACAAGTTCCTCGATGCAATGCAAGGCTATGACAAAGATGGACGGCGAGCAGGTACGCTTCAGGATGTTATACAAAAGCTTGCCCCAGAGAAAAGCGAGCAAAAAGAACTTTACGGAGCAATAAAAGCCGAGCCGATGGCCGCACTTGCAGAGCGATTGGATCAAACGCTTGGCGGCGTAGCAGACGCCAATACACACGTTAGTGCGATGGAACGTTTTCGTAAATACGAGATGTTCAGCGTTGAGAATAAGCGAGTCATGCATGATGTTGACGGAAACCGCGTACATCGCGGCCGTGATACCGGTGGCTATACAGATAGTTCTGGACTACTAATGAGCGGAGACTTCGATAATCTACTCAACAATCATCCTGACCTTGTCGAGAACTTCCGCGAGACAAACGACTCACTCGGACTATTAAAAGGCATTCGTGGTATACACGCAACGGAATACGCAAAGTTTTCTACTGACCTTGAGCAGGCAAAAGCTACTGTAGAGGAAAAAATTGCCGTGGGAGAAGCAGGCGTTGCAGAGCTGCAAACAATTACAGATGAAGTCTTTGGCGATGAAATTATCAAACTTGAGGAGCGGCTTGCTACGGCAAGTAGTGACGCTGCTAAGGAAATGCTACAGGCTATGCTCGACAAGAAAGCCTCTGAAGTTGTAGCTGCTCGTGAAGAATACAAGATCAAAATGGAAGCCGTACGCAGTCAAATCGTTGCAGACCTAGGCGCAGATAAGCTATATCAGTTACCTGCTGCTGCACCTGCCGAAGCGCGACCAACATACAACGACAAAGAACAGAGCTCAGCAGCGTAGCCGCAAAAGCCCAAAAACATTACTAGCTACCTATAAATGAGACACGACGCATATAGGTGTTCTGTGTCTCATTTGTCCCATTATTATCTGTAAAGTGTAAAAAATTGATACATATTCTGAGTTCCAGACCCGTGTGTTCCGCCAATTCTTGCTCTAACAATAGGCGGCTAAACTTATGGACACCAATGACTTAATGGAAGATCAGCCCGATATAAACGAAGCCGAATCACACGACGCCCTCACCGACGAGCTTCTCGCTATCCGTGCCGAAGCCGGCGCTCACCCAGAAGCTCATCGTGACACCCAAGCTACGCCCGAGTCAGGCGCGGAGAGAGACAAAGTCATCGAGCAAGCTAGTGCCGAACGCGGAAACATTCTCAAGGGTGTCCTAACCTCGCCCCTAGTCAGCAACGGCCTCAATCTTGTTCCATTCTTAGGCGGAAGCAAGCTGCTCACCGAATCTATCGCCAGTACAACCCTTGACGGCAATGAGGTCAGTGGAAGAAGTCGGATCATACACGCCGCTATGGGTGCCGGCAGTCTGGCCTTAGACTTCACCGGTATCGAAGATATCCCAGAGGGGACTATGTTGGCCGGTAAAAGCGTAAACCTAGTCGGAAAGTTGGCTGCCAGCCTGGCCGAAAAAGGAGCCGCCAAATCGGCTCGTATTTTCGAAATATCGGCCAAGTTCATGGCCTCCAACCCGAACCTCACCGCCAAAGCCGAAACAGCCACCGAGCTCAAGATTAGAAAGATAATCGCCGACATTCGAGATTACCCTAAGAGTGGCCCCCAAATTGAAGCTGAGAGGGCCGCATAGATGGACAAGCTTGAACTCACTACCCTCGTTCACCAGCTAATCGGGCTCGGCGAAGATCCGGGCGAGCTCAATTACTGGCTAGAAATTTTCGACTACCTCGAGCCTACACAGCAAATCTTGCTCTGCGCCAATCTGCAGCGTGAGCTCAAATCCTTACAATGATTGCCCGCCCAAAACCCAATCTGCCGCTCCTAACACACCGCCTCAAAATTGGGATCACATTTATTTATCTGGCCGGTCTTGGTTGGGCAGCTGAATTCATCATCCCATTTACCCACGTGAGCCATCAAGGGCTCATCTGGATCATCGTCCTCGTATCAGCCGAGATCAGTTTTATAGCTGGCGTTGCAACCCTGGGCAAACCGGCCTACAGCCAGCTCAAACAGCAACTCATCGCCTTCATTCGAAGCCGAAATCGGTGACACGACTGTCTCTCAAATCTCCTCCGGCCGCACTTACCCTCAGCCTGAGCCTAATTCTTGCTCTGCTCATAGGGTTCGGCGGCTTCATTGTTGCCCTGCTCCGAACAGTATTCACCGCCGGCTCCACCCAGGTCATCCCCGCTTTCACAGTCGACGATCGGATCTACAACATCCTGATTGCCAGCCCCACCATCTGCCTGCAAAACCTCACCTCCACGCTCAACGAAGGCGGTTGCCGCGTCCAGCTCCTCTGGAGCTTCAGCCACTCGTTATATCACTTCGACTCACCCGCGTTAGCCGCCATCGGCCTCCGCCTCATCTTACTTATCGGCATCGGGATTGCACTATTCTATTTCAATCGCGCCTGGTGCCGTCAAACCGACCAAAATCCCAACCGCACCATGCTATGGCTATGCGGCCTCCTGGTGTTCATACCATTTCCGCTAATGCTACTCGGCTTCGGCCGCGAGCTCACCGATGCCTCCCTCGTGTACGCAACAATTGCCTCGCCATCGGATCTATTCTCAATCCTCATGACCATAGTTTGCCTCGGCGGCCTGTATATTAACCGTGAAAATACTCGTACTTGGCCGCTACTGGGGCTACTGGCAGGAGCATGGGCTCTAATTCATCCGTATTATATTTTTTATTGGCTAACCATTATCGTCGCCTGGGCATTAATCTCCGGCAAATCCAACAGGCTCCGCCACCTTCGAACGTCAACACTTATCTTGCCCACCCTCTTGGCCGGCGCCTACTACGCCTGGTTGGGGAACACCAACGAATTCTTCCGCAACCAACTCGCCACCAATATCACTCTCTTCGAGCCCAAAACCTTACTACCGCTACTCATTGGCATCATAATCGCTCTAATATTGGCAGCACTCACGCTCAGAAAAGATCAGATTACCCGCGTGATGATAACTCGCGCCATCGATCCATACCTTGGCGTATGGCTTACGGTTTCGACCGTCTGGCAGCTTATTCCCGTTCACAGCTGGCGTCGTTCTGTCCTAATTCTGCTGCTCCCTCTCACTCTGACAACCGTGCGGCTCGCCAATCTCACGCTAGCCCGCCATTATCGAAAATATATATTAGCCGTTCTTGCCACCAATGTAATCATTCTCATAGCCATAAGCTACGAAGCCCAAAGCCAATATCTTGCCGCAAATCTCCGACCCGTCACCGTCACCGCCACCGATCGGCAGACGGCGCATTACCTCGAGAATCATCCCCAGCAGTCCTTCATCGGCAGCCATTGGGCCGTTATGCGATTCCCGTGGCTCAGCCGTACCCGCATGCTCAACGTTCAACCCCCGGAAAGCCCAAATTATCACGCCTGGAACAACCTCCTTCGTGACATCGCCACCCCCGCATTCCCGTGTAATCTAATAACTCAGCACCTTAAAAACGGCCGGGTATCCGGCGTTATTCTTGATCGAACTACCATGAAACCTCAGATAGATTACTTTGCAGCCTGCCGCTACAAAACCGACTATCAAAACGCCGATTGGGTGATCGTTTCACCGTGATCGCGGGAAAAATAGCAAAGCAAAAACCCGATCCGCAATGCGAAATCGGGCTAATGCTCTGGCGGAGAGGGAGAGATTCGAACTCTCGCGGGGGATTACTCCCCCCTACAGGTTTAGCAAACCCGCCCCTTCAGCCACTTGGGTACCTCTCCGTACTAGCTGAACCTCGATACTATACCGCGCAGCAAGCTTTCACTCAAGACCCGCCCCGAGTTTTTTACACTATAATTGAATCACAAAATGTTAACGGGAGAAAAGAATGGGCGAGTACGAACCCTCCTATCGAGGCCCAGACTGGAAACGTGCCGAAGAATTTGTAAATTCCATTTACGAAAATCCAGATGACGCTGTAGAAGGGGATATCGTTAACATGATCGAAATGCCTATGCCGCCAGACAGCACAACCCATGGCGGCCAAAGCGCCGCCGATAAACTTGCACGGCTCGTCGCGAATCCATCGTATCCGATAGGAATTGCGCTAGAACGGCTCATGGAGTCCAAAATAGTCGACTTCGATTTGAAAAGAGACCCCGAGAACGATGAAATTCAGCCTATATTGTCCGGCAGCGTAAATGAGCAAAATGTTAAGGCGACAAAAATTAACTCATTCCTAGACAGACATTCAAATTTAATAGCTGCCTTAAGCTTTATTCCCGACGAAGTAGTCCGAGCCGTACACCTTGAAGATCAAGGAGAATTGCCCGAAGGATATGCCAGCCGATTCCGCGCCAACTCACTCCTTTACGAAACTAATGACGCCGAGATGAACCACGAAGACAACGATGGCGAGACTGCCAAGTTAGCACTTATGCGCTTATTGGATGCAGGCGTAAAACCATTATCCACCCAAGACATCGACGACATTCTGGACGCCGCAATAGAAACAGACAGCCAAAAAGGTCTTTTCGACTAGGATAACTCACCCTTAATGTAAGGGCCTATTTAGCCTGAGGCTCGTGCTCATATTTCAAATATCCTCCGATTCGAACAATCAGTTCTGGCGGATCCGAGATTTTTCCGTAAGTCCAACGCAATGCCAAGTAAGCTGCCGCAATGAGCACCGACAGCCCAATTAATTCCGGCACAGTTACGGCGGACCTCATACATAGAAGCGTAACAACCAAGACCGCCGCAGTCGCCAGGGGCTTCTCGCAAATCAACAAGCAGGCGAACGGAATAATAAAATGCCAAGGCAGCAATACACCCGTCAAACAAAGGGGTACTGCTAGACTGGCTAATGCCAGCCCGGTCAAAGACGACACCCTCTGCCGGACATATAATCCCAAAATGAATCCATACATTACCAGAAAAAGCCCATACGAAGCCAAGATAACATGATTTGCCGAAGCCCCAGGCAGCAAATGGTACATCAGTAATGAGACCATCCCCGTTACCCCTCCGCCCTGGCCAGCCTGCAGCATCGGCCGCCACTCAAACCCAACTAGGGGCTTTAGCGCCAACAAAAATACCACCAGCGCGCCCGATGTCCAGCCCGCTAATGCGATTGCGCTACGCCTGCTTTTAACCAAAAACGGCCAGAAAATTAGTGAATGGGCCTTTATTAAACCTGCCGCACCAACGAGCACTCCCCGGACCGACGCATTTTGGTGATAAACTGCCACCATCAAACCCGCTGCTATCACGATGTCGGAGTGTGGCGTTGCCACAGTATTAATTAAAATTACGGGGTTAATTAAAAAAACG
>JBBRZI010000030.1:0-14465 GCA_038236865.1 Saccharimonadales bacterium (SeqCode) | reverse complement strand
TTTTACTAGTCTTTTTTCTTGGTAGCGGGGCGAGGCAAACGCTCAGTCTTCTCAAATGTTCCGCCGGCGGCTTCAATGGCGGCAATAGCGGTCACGCTGGCGCGGGGCAATTTGACGGTAACCTTTTTGGTAACGTCACCCTTAACGATCAACTTAACGACGACGTAGGCATTGCTGATCAGCTTCGCGTCGGCCAAAGCCGTCGCATCGATAACTGCCGCGCTCAGGGCGTCAAGCTGTCCGGTATAGACGTTCTCGGCCGGTACTTTGTGCGAAGTAAACCCAGGTAATTTCGGCAATGACTGCATTAGTGGGTTTTGGCCACCGGCAAAGCCTGGCTTAGCCGATGATCCAGTACGAGACTTTTGCCCCTTGGTACCGCGACCGGCAGTTTTACCCTTACCAGCGGCAATACCACGGCCAACGCGCTTACCGACTTTTTGTTTGGTAACTTGGAGTTCGTGATACTTCATTATTTGTCCTCTGTCTTCTTCTTAGTAGCCGGTTTGCGAGCGGCAGCAGCTGGTACCTTGGCGGCCTTGGTTACCTTTTCAATGCTCTCGACTTTGGCAGGCTTGACGGCCTTGTCAGGCTTGTCAGTCTGAGCGGTAACCGACGCTACCGTCTTGGTAGCTTTGGCGGCTGGCCGGGCACTGGTAGTGACCCATTTGCTGGCTGGCGCAAGGAGTTCAAACGCGGCAATCGTGGCGTAGGCTGTATTGGTCTTGTTCGATGATCCGAGTGACTTACTGAGGGCGTCTTTGATGCCGGCGACTTCCAGAATGGTCCGGACGACACCGCCGGCGATGAGACCGGTACCGGCACTAGCTGGCTTCAGCAAAATGTGCGCACCACTCACTTTGGTTTCGACTTCGTGCGGTAGCGTGCCTTTGTAGATTGGCACGGTCACAAAGTGTTTCTTAGCAACTTCGGTGGCTTTGGCCACAGCAGCCGTAACATCGGCGCCTTTGGCGGTACCGATACCGACCCGGTTTTTGCGGTCACCGACGACGACGAGGGCGCGGAAACGGAAGCGACGGCCACCCTTAACAACTCGCGCGACGCGGTCGATGTGCAGGGTTCGTTCGTCAAACTGCTTTTCTTCGGGAACCATATCCGGGCGACGGCCCCGGCGTTCACGGTTTTGCGGGCGCGATTGTGTTGGTGTCTGCGCTTGGGGTTGTGGTTGGTCTGCCATTTAGAACTCCAATCCTGATTTACGGGCAGCGGTGGCGAGGGCAGCAACTCGGCCATGGTATAATTTACCGCCTCGATCAAATACAACAGTGGTAACTTTGGCAGTTTTGGCTTTAGCGCCAATTTGCTCGCCGACCCAGACGGCCTTGTCAGTCATTGTGCCGGTGGCGGCTTTTTGGCCGACAGTTGTGACGTAAGCGATAGTAATGTGCGCCGTATCGTCGATCAACTGAGCAGTGATGTGCTGGTTACTGATGTAGACGCTCAAACGCGGGCGCTCGGTAGTGCCACTGACGATGGAGCGAATCCGCTTCTTGCGGAGGGTACGGTTGAGTAATTTGTGTGCTAGTTTATTCATAATGGTCTACTTTTCCTTACCGCTCTTACCGCTCTTGCGGATAATGCGTTCACCTTCGTATTTGATTCCCTTGCCCTTGTACGGCTCTGGCTTCTTCAGGGCCCGAATCTCGGCGGCAACTTGGCCGACCTGCTGCTTGCTGATGCCACTGACGGTTATGGTGTTCTGTTCGATCACCGCGGTGACACCGAGCGGCATCTTAAAGATGACGTCGTGTGAAAAACCGAGGTTGAGCTTAAGGTTAGCACCTTGGGCGGCTACCCGGTACCCGACACCGTTGATTTCGAGTTTTTTACTAAAGCCATGACTGACTCCCTCGACCATGTTGTTGATGAGAGCTCGCATCAGACCGTGTTTGGCCCGAAGTTTAGGTTCATCGTTGGCGCGTGCAACAACTAGTTCGCCGTCAGCCTGAGAAACGCTAATGTCCGGCATCGTGAACTGCTTGAGAGTTCCTTTGCTGCCAGCCACGGTAATTTCGTCAGGGTCGACAGTGATTGTCACACCGCTTGGGATTGCAATCGGCAGTTTTCCTATTCGACTCATATTATTCCTTTATTCCTTAGTAGACTTTACAAATTAATTCACCACCGAGCTTGGCGACTTTGGCGGCTTTGCCCGTCATTAGTCCCTGGCTCGTCGAAACAATCACGATACCACGACCGCGCATAACGACCGGGATTTCCTTGGCGTTGACGTAGTAGCGGCGACCGGGTTTGCTCAGGCGCTTGATCTCGGTAATACGAGAGTTGGTGTTTTCGGGGTTCAAACGCAGCGTCATGTTCTTGCCAACTTCGGCATCAACGACACGAACGTCATCAATGAAGTTAGATTCTTTGAGCATGCGGGCGACGGCTTCCTTAATCTTAGAGTGCGGCAAGCTGATTTCAGACTTGTTGACCGCAATTGCGTTACGGATACGGCTGAGCATGTCAGCGATGGGGTCTGTAGATGTTGTACTCATAGTGCTCCTACCAACTCGACTTTGTTACACCAGGGATTTCACCCTTGGCGGCGTGTTCACGAAAACTTAAACGACTCAAACCGAATTGGCGCATGAAACTGCGTGACCGACCGGTCTCAACACAACGGTTTGTCCAGCGGGTGCGTGACGAGTTGCGTGGCAACTTAGCCAGACCTTCAAGGTCACCGAGGGCTTTGAGTTCAGCCCGCTTGGCGGCGTACTGAGCGATCATGCGTTTGCGTTTTTCGTCGCGAACAACGATTGATTTCTTAGCCATTATTTGTACTCCTTTTCAAATGGCATGCCAAATTTCTCTAGCAGCGCCCGGGCTTGCGCCTTGTCGGCACTCTTAATCACGAACACGGCTTGCAAGCCATGCGGCGTGGTGGTTTCTTCAAATGTAAGTTCCGGAAAGACGGATTGATCGGTTAAACCGAGCGAGAAGTTACCTTGGTTGTCAAACGCCTTGGCGCTGACACCGTGGAAGTCACGCAGCCGCGGTAGCACGATGGTAATAATACGGTCCATAAACTCGTACATCCGGTCACCACGCAGGGTGACTTTAAGGCCAACCTTGTTACCTTCGCGCAGCTTAAAGCCGGCGATGGAGTTTTTGGCGATTGTCTCAACCGGCTGTTGGCCAGTAATTTTCCGCAGGGTGTTGGTAGCGATTTCCATCAGACGCTTGTCGTCTTTGGCGCGTCCCAGCCCGATATTAACGACAATCTTTTCGATCTTGGGAACCTGGTGGGTGTTGGTCAGCTTGAGTTCTTTCATGAGTTCAGCGACGTATTGCGTATTATAGAGCTCGCGCAACCGGGCACTCGTCGTAACGGCCGTGACAGGAGCAACTTTGGTGGTCTTGGCGACTGAAGCGGTTTTAGCGGTAGTGGCCATTACTTGATCTCCTTCCCGGTTGATTTAAACAGACGCGTCTTGGTGCCGTCGGCATTGAGCTGATAGCCAATCCGCGAAGCTTTCTTGGTCGTTGGTTCGACAATGCCGACCTTACTGACCCAGATAGGCTTCGTCAAATCGACGATGGCGCCTTGGGGGTGAGCCTGGTTGGGCTTGACGTGTTTCTTGACGATGTTGATACCTTCCACCGTGACTTTGTTTTCACTCGGGTGCGTGGCGGTAATCTTGCCAGTTTGGCCTTTGTATTTACCGGCGCGGACAATCACGGTATCGCCCTTTTTCAGACGAATCTTGTAGGTGGCTTTGCTCTCGGCTTTAAAATTAACGCTCATTATAGTACCTCCGGTGCCAAAGAAATAATCTTGGCATAGCCTTGATCACGCAGCTCGCGCGGCACGGGGCCGAAAATGCGAGTAGCGCGCGGCAATTTATCGTCACCGATAATAACAGCGGCGTTATCGTCAAACCGGATGGTTGAACCGTCTTTGCGACGAATCATATCACGGGTCCGAACGATGACGGCTTTGACAATGGTCTTCTTCTTAACGTTACCACTCGGGTTAGCGACTTTGACTGTCGCGACAATCACATCACCGACGCGGGCATAGCGGCGGCGCGTGCCACCCAAGACTCGGATACACAGGATCTCTTTGGCGCCGCTGTTATCGCAGACACCTAGGCGAGTTTCTTGTTGAATCATGCTGATTCCTCCGGGCTGTCAGCCTTATCGGCTTTAACTTTGACGGTTTCAACAGCCTTGGTCAGTTCCAGTGAGTCGGCGCGCAAGGCGGGTTTCTCGATGATGCGGCTCAAGCGGTGGTGCTTGCGGGCGCTCAACGGTCGGGTTTCGACGATTTCAACCTTATCACCGGTCAGGGCTTCGTTCTTTTCGTCGTGCGCCATGAATTTAGTGCTCACCGAGTACTGCTTGCGGTACAAGGGGTGAGTTTTGCGGGTAATCACGGTGACGACGATAGTCTTATCGCCCTTGCTGGACGATACGGTACCGATTAATGTCCGGGCCATTAGATGTTCTCCTTTGTGAGTTGCTCGCCTAGCACCGTCAACATACGGGCTAAGTCTTTGCGCTTATTGCGAATAGTGCGAACGTTTTGCAGTTCGCCCATGTGCAAGCGGCGCTTCAATTCGGTTATTTCTTCACGTAACTTCGTGCTATCGGTCGCCAGTTCGGCAGTTGGTAATTTACGGATGTCAGCAATTTTCATGATTATGCCTCCTCGCGTATCAGAAACTTAGTCTTTACGGGGAGCTTGTGGGCCGCGAGGCGCATGGCTTCGCGGGCGATTTCTTCGCTTACACCCTGCATTTCAAACAGGATGGTGCCAGGACGGACCTTGGCGACGAAGAATTCAGGACTACCTTTACCACTACCCATTTTCACGTCGAGTGGTTTGCGGGTAACTGGGGTGTGGGGGAATATCCGGATCCAGATTTTACCGCCGCGCTTGATGTGTCGAGTCATCGCTTGACGCGAAGCCTCAATTTGACGGCTGGTGATGCGCTCTTGGCCTTGGGCCTGCAGGGCAAAGTCGCCGAAAGCGATGTAGTTACCACTGGTGGCAACGCCGCGAATCTTACCTTTGCGGACCTTTCGGAATTTTGTGCGTTTTGGCATCAACATGTTACTTTACCTCACCCTTATAGATCCAGACCTTGACACCGATAATACCGGCGGGGGTCTTGGCAATTACTTGGGCGTAATCAATATCGGCGCGTAGGGTGTGCAATGGCACGCTGCCGGCGACTTCTTTTTCGCGGCGGCTCATTTCAGCCCCATTGAGTCGGCCGGCGACTTCGATACGAATACCGAGGGCTCCCGCCCGCATCGTGGCGGCTGAGGTTGATTTGATGGCCCGGCGGAAGCTCATCCGGCGCTCTAACTGGTGGGCGATGTTTTCGGCAACAAGCTTAGCAAACAGGTCCGGCTTTTTGACTTCTTCGATGTTAACTCGGGTCGGCGTTTCGTAGATTTTTTCGATCTGGGCTTTAAGTTCGGTTGCTCCGACACCACCACGGCCAATCACGACACCGGCTTTGGCAGTGTTGATCGTCACGGTTACGAGGTTCGGGGTACGGTTGATCTCAACCCGGTTAATAGCGGCGCGCGAGCCAAGCTTAACGTGGATTAAGCGGCGCACTTCGAGGTCGGCTTTGAGGAAGCGGGCATAATCACGCTTGTCGACAAACCATTTGCTGCGCCAGTCCTTATTGACCTGGAGACGCATAGAAATTGGATTTACTTTTTGGCCCATTACTTGGTCTCCTTCTCGGTTAGCGCTTTAGCGGGTTTTTTGACTTCACGGATTTCGCCATCAACAATCACCCGGATGTGGGAAGTTTTGCGTTGGAATGGCAGAGCACGACCGTGGGCGGCTGGGCGGAAACGCTTCAGGCGGGGCCCGGGCGTCACACCGATTTCGGTAATCTGCAAGGTTGCGGGTTTGAGACCGTGGTTGTGCTCGGCGTTGGCTTTGGCACTGTTGATGACCTTAATCACGGCCAGGGCGGAACGGCGCGGCGTGTGCTCCAGAATAATCAGGGCATCGGCGACACTGCGGCCCCGTACGAGGGCAGCGACGACAGCGACTTTGCGGGGACTAATGGCGACGCCTTTGGCGACTGCTTTGACTGGCATCTTATTTCCCCTTCGCTAACTTACCGCCGTGGCTGCGGAATTTACGGGTCGGGCTGAATTCACCAAGCTTGTGTCCCACCATGTTTTCGGTCACGAAGACGGGCACGTGGACTTTACCGTTATGCACGGCAATCGTCCGACCGACAAACTCTGGGGGAATGGTTGAAGCCCGGGCCCAGGTTTTGATGATCGTACGATCGTCAGTCCCGAGGGCGTCTACCTTCTTGGCGAGCTTGAAGTCTATAAATGGTCCTTTTTTAAGTGATCTACTCATGGTTATTTCCTCTTAGCCGCATGACGGCTCCTTACAATAAACTGACTTGTGCTCTTGCGGCGACGGGTTTTGAAACCAAGCGTCTTTTGACCCCATGGAGTTTTCGGTGCTGAACCGTGGTTCTTGCCACCACCAATACCGTGACGACCACCGTCACCACCACCATGCGGGTGATCGGCAGCGTTCATAACGACACCACGGACGCCAGGGCGCTTACCGAGGTGACGGTTACGACCGGCTTTACCGATCTTGACGTTCTGATGCTGTTCGTTGCCGATGACACCCATGCTAGCGGTGCAGGTCTCGAGGATCAAACGGACTTCGTTACTCGGCAAGCGAACTTGGGCGTAACCATTGTCGCGACCCATCAGCTGCGCACTGTTGCCGGCCGAGCGGACGAGCTGGGCGCCTTTGCCCGGCTGTAGCTCGATGGCGTGGATGGTACTACCGATGGGGATATTCTTGAGCGGCAAGCGGTTGCCAGTTTCGATGGCGGCTTCAGGGCCGCTGACGATAACTTGGCCAATCTGCATGCCTTGGGCAGCCAAAATGTAGTGATAGACACCATTGGGTTCTTTAATCCGCGCAATCCGAGCGGCGCGGTTTGGGTCATATTCGATGTGTTCGATCGTAGCGGTGGTGTCAGTAGCGAGGTTAAAGTTTACCAAGCGGTAGAACTTACGAGCGCCACCACCCTTGTGCCGAGTCGTGATACGACCTTGGTTATTACGGCCACTCCCGCGCTTTTGGGCGACGAGCAGTGAGCGCAGTGGTTTGCGAGTAGTGATGCCATCAAAATCCTGGCTGGACATGCCACGGCGGCCAGGCGTCGTTGGGTTATAGGTTTTAATAGCCATTACTTATCCTCTTTCTTGAGCGAGAGACCGCGGCGAGCGGGCTTAGCTGCTTTATCGGCTTGCTTAGCAACAGCTTTTTCAACCTTAGCTTGGGTAGCTTTTTCTTGCTCGGCAGCTTCTTCTACGGCGGCGAAGAATGGCAGGCTGTAGCCCTCTTGGAGAGTGACATAGGCTTTCCGAATATCGTTACGCTTACCGCTGGTGTTTTTGGAGCGCTTACCGGTAATACTGACAACTCGCTTGGCTTTGCCGGGGATGTTGGCGATGTTAACGGTGCTGACTTTGACGTCAAACTGGACCTCGACGGCCTGAGCCACCGAGTGCTTATTAGTGCGCTCAGGAATATCGAAGACGTACACCCGGGCAGCACTGAGGCTGTATGACTTTTCGCTGAGTCGGGGGCGAAGGGTAATGGTTTTACTCATTATGCAATCTCCTGACCGAGCCATTCGCTGACAATCGCGAGGGCTTTTTGACTGATGACGATGGTATCGGCGTTGAGGGCGTCAAACGTATTGACGTAGGTGGCACTGACGAGTTTGACGTCGCCGAGGTTGTGGGAAGCCCGGATCAGTTCAGGTGTCTTAGAATCGACCACAATCAGGATGTTGCGGGTTGCACCAACTTTATTCAATAAGGCGACGAGTTCCGCTGTCTTACCAAGTTTTAAGGCGATGTCTTCCATGACGACCACGTGGTTGGCTTCGGCAGCGAGGCTGAGGGCTTGGCGAATCGCCAGGCGCTTGGCCTTCACGTTAATTTGCTTGGTATAGTTCTCGAGTCCGGTCGGACCGAAAGCGATACCACCACCGCGCCAGATAGGGTTGCGCGAAGAACCGAAACGAGCTCGGCCGGTACCCTTCTGCTTCCATGGCTTGCGGCCACCGCCGCGGACGAGACCACGAGTCTTGGTGACAGCCAAGTTTTCTCGGCCGTTAGCCAAGTACGCATGATAGGCCTCTTTGAGCAATTGGTGGTTCTTAGGGGCAACGCCAAAGACGCTGGCGTCGAGCGTGACAGCCGTCGTGGCTTTGCTGCCGGTTTTGGTATAGGTAGCGATAGACATTACTTGGCCCCTTTCACGATAACAATACTTTTGCGCGGGCCAGGTACGGCACCGGTAACGCCGATGACGTTGTGTTCCATATCGACGAGGGCGACCTTTAAGTTACTGACGGTCACCTGCTCGGCACCCATGTGGCCGGCCATCTTTTTACCCTTGAAAATGTGCTGCGGGTACATTGAACCGATCGAACCGGGCTTACGGGTGTTACCCTTACCACCGTGCGTCTTGCGCTGGCGGTGGAAGTTATGGCGCTTGATGGTACCAGCCCAACCTTTACCTTTGCTCGTGCCAGTGACATCAACGCTATCGCCAACACTAAAAACGTCGGCGGTAAGTTTCGCGCCGACGGGTAAGTCTTCTGTGATTTCGTCCAAGCGGAATTCACGAATAATCTTCGGCATCGCCTTTGAATTTTTGACGTGACCGGTAATGGCTTTGCTGAGCTTCTTGGCGATTTCGGCGCCAACTTGCACGGCAGTGTAGCCGTCCTTTTCATTTGTTTTGTGGTGGATAACGGTGTGTTCGCCCACCGAAAGCAAAGTGACAGCCTGCATCACGCCATCTTCGGCGATTGTGCTGGTCATGCCAAGTTTACGAGTTATAAGTGCTTTCAAAGGTTGTCCTTTATGTTGTTACCGTAACGAAGTTTTACATAAAAATTCCTGGCAGCTACTGGTTTCTACCCTTGTTACGGGTGGACCTGTTAGTTAGACCAAGTGCGATTCTCAAAAAGATACTTCACTAGAGTACCATGCAATCGTTACTCCTGTCAATGTGTTGCAAAAACTACAACTAAAAAGCCAGCGCTGCCGACTAGCTTCGTTAATTACCGTTCGCCATTACGGCGGATATCATCGGTCCAATCCTCGGAATCAGTCTTCTTCTTGCGCGCCGGGCGTTTAGCAGTGTCGGTTGAGTCTTTGGCAAGGTGCTTACCGATAACCGTCGTGTCGGGCAGGTCCTGGTTGGAGCTGTCGGGGGCCGACTCATCGGTGTCAACCTCTTTAATTTGGTCATTCAGGCGGTCGCGTATAGCTGCCTGCTTGGCTGCAATCCGGTCCCGGATTTCCTGCCTGGTCTGTGAGCCAGACCGCGGCGCCAGCAGTAGCGCCGTCAGGGCACCGACCATAGCCGACACCAGCGCTATACCGGCGATTTGGCTGGGGTTGTCCCGGGGTGAATGTGAATGTAAACGGTAACCCATACAAATAGTCTCCTCGTTAGGTTATGGACTCATCATATGAGTCTGTCAGCCAGCTGTATATAAGATAGTTTACAGCAATTACTCTGGACGTTATGTTTAGACAAAAAAAGAGCCCCTGATGGGGCTCTTCATCGTAGTCGACTACATCTTAATTTCGACGTCGCAACCAGCTGGGAGCGAAAGATTCATTAATGAATCAATCGTCTTAGGAGTTGGTTCGAAGACATCAATCAAACGTTTGTGCACGCGCATCTCAAACTGCTCGCGACCTTTTTTGAAGACGTGCGGGCTTTTGATGACCGTAAAGCTCGTGCGCCGGGTTGGCAATGGAATCGGGCCGGCCAAGCTTGCACCAGTGCGCAGCGCCGTATCGACGATCTGCTTGGCAGCTTGGTCAATAACCTTGTGATCGTACGCCTTAAGGCGAATCCGAATTTTTTGCTTTGCATCAGCATTGGGTGCATCTGCCATGGGGGGTGTCTCCTGACCAACGTGATTTGGCGCGGTGCTGTAACATCGTCGCAACTCTTTCGTCGAGCCGCGATGACTTTTAATCAGCACAGTTAGTTTATAACGTTATTGTATAATATTTTTTGTAGTTTTAAAAGCCGAGGCCGATACGTTATTCGCTGAGAGCTTCAGCCGGCCGAAGTCCACTGGCCGAGGTCCAGGCATTCGGGCTGGGCGGAGCGGGTGTATATTCCACGAGAGCTGTCATGAAGGGGTCCTGAATTTCAGTACCACTCGCCCGCAGCGCCAATTCAGCCACGTTCCGAATAACTGAGAGCGCCTCGCGCGTACACTGCACTTGGTCCGGCGTCACTTTGACTTCCCAATTAAGCTTTTCACTCTGGTCAGTAAACACTAATTTATGTGCCATGTATTTCTCCTTTTGGTCGAGTATAAATGCAAGCAGTCCATAAAGCAACCGCCAGGCGGATCCCCGTTATACGGCGTCATCGGCCTGGCCGTTTCGGTCAACTGGTAACCGTTCCGGTCTCGAGCGTTGCACGTTGAAACAGTCGGGCTAAACAATCAGCACATTCAGTTCATTCAACCTATTTACTCCCCAAAAAGCAATAATTCATACCAGAATCCACTCACGCAAAAGCCCCCGGGTTGTCCCGAGGGCTTTGACGAACATCAGTAACCAGTGTTACTTGATGACTTTAGTCACAACACCAGCACCAACGGTTCGGCCGCCTTCGCGAATAGCGAAGCGCAGCCCCTGTTCCATGGCGATTGGCGCGAGCAACTTAACTTTAAAGGTGATCGTGTCACCAGGCATGACCATTTCTTTGTCAGCTGGCAGTTCGACTTCACCGGTTACGTCCGTTGTGCGGAAGTAAAACTGTGGCTTGTATCCCTTAAAGAATGGAGTGTGTCGGCCGCCTTCTTCCTTGGTCAGAATGTAGACCTCAGAATCGAACTCGGTGTGCGGCGTCACTGAACCGGGCTTAGCCAAGACTTGGCCGCGCTCGATGTCATCACGCTCAATACCGCGCAGCAGCAGGCCGGCGTTGTCGCCAGCTTGGCCCTGGTCGAGGGCTTTTTTGAAGGCTTCGATACCAGTTACAACGGTTTGCTTAGTGGCGTGGATACCGACGATTTCAACGGGTTCGTTGATTTTAACGATACCGGTTTCGATACGGCCGGTAGCAACGGTGCCACGACCCTTAATCGAGAAGACGTCTTCGATAGGCATCAGGAAAGGCTTGTCGAGTTCACGCTTTGGCTGGGGAACATAGTCGTCCATAGCGGTAACGAGTGCCATAACAGCGTCTTCGTTGGCGACATCGCCCTCGAGGGCTTTGGTAGCCGAACCACGGATGATCGGACAGTCTTTGTCAAAACCATTCTTCTCAAGTAGTTCGCGAATTTCTTCTTCAACCAGCTCGACGAGTTCTTCGTCGGCCAAGTCCATCTTGTTTAGAAAAACCAGAATCTTCGGCACGCCAACTTGGCGGGCCAATAGGACGTGTTCGCGAGTCTGCGGCATGGGGCCATCAGCGGCGGATACAACCAAAATGGCGCCATCGATCTGGGCAGCACCGGTAATCATGTTCTTGACGTAATCGGCGTGACCAGGCATGTCGACGTGGGCGTAGTGCCGCGCTTCGCTTTCGTATTCCTGGTGCGAGGTGGCGATAGTAATACCACGAGCCCGCTCTTCAGGTGCGTTATCGATCATGGCGTAGTCAACCTTCTTGTTGACGGCGCTCGGAAGCTTTTTGGCAAGAACTGCCGTAATTGCTGCGGTTAAAGTAGTTTTGCCGTGGTCGACGTGGCCCATTGTACCGACGTTAACGTGAGGCTTAGTGCGGTCGAATTGTGCTGCTGCTGCCATAGAGTTATTGCTCCTTGTTATAATTTACTGAATCGTTTGCATGAGAGTACTAGAAACCACACAAAGTGACCTGTCAAAGTATAGAGAACCGAGAGATGTTTGTAAAGGGTTTTACCCTAAACAACCGTCTCTGGCTACCAAGCGCGGCGATCACGTTGCCCCGGCTAGAATTGCCAGGGCGGGCGCGGCACTAGTTACTTAGCGTTTTTGGCGATGATTGCTTCGGCGACGTGGTTTGGCACATCGGCGTAGTGGGCTAGCTCCATACTCGAACTCGCGCGACCCTTGGTCGAGCTACGCAGCTCGGTGGTGTAGCCAAACATTTCGCCTAGCGGCACATAGGCAGTGATCTCTTTGACACCGGAGCTTAAGTCTTCCATACTCTCGATCCGGCCACGCTTAGAGTTGAGCCCGCCGATGACGTCACCCATATTCTCTTCTGGTGTCACAACGACGACTTTCATGACTGGTTCCAGCAAAACCGGACCGGCTTTCTTGACACCCTCTTTGAGGGCGATCGAACCGGCGATTTTGAAGGCCATTTCGTTGGAGTCGACATCGTGGTAGCTACCATCATACAGTTCGGCTTTGACGTCGACGACGGGGTAGCCGGCGATAACACCGTTGGCCATGGCCTCGATGATACCTTGTTCGATTGGCTTGATGTATTCAGCCGGGACGACACCGCCACGGATTGAGTTAATGAACTCGAAGCCCTTGCCTTCTTCGTTCATGCTGAGGCGCAACCAGACGTCACCGTACTGACCGCGACCACCGGATTGGCGGACAAACTTACCTTGGACTTCTATGCCGGTTTTGCGGATAGTCTCACGGTAAGCGACCTGCGGTTGGCCGATGTTGGCTTCAACCGTAAACTCGCGCTTCATGCGGTCGACCAGGATTTCCAGGTGGAGTTCACCCATACCGCTGATGATGGTTTGCCCGGTTTCCTCATCAACTTTGACGCGGAACGTCGGGTCTTCTTCGGCCAAGCGCTGCAGGGCGATACCCATTTTTTCTTGGTCGGCTTTGGTTTTTGGCTCGATAGCAATCGAAACTGGTGGATCTGGAAAGATAATATTCTCAAGGATGATTGGGTTGGCCATATCACAAAGCGTGTTGCCGGTAGTCGTGCCCTTAAGCCCGACAATCGCCGCGATATCGCCGGCCAGGACTTCGGTAACGTCTTCGCGCTTATCGGCCTGCAGACGAACAATCCGACCAATGCGCTCGCGCTCGCCGGTTGAACTGTTGAAGACATAGGAACCAGCTGTAATCTTACCGGAGTACACCCGGAAGTAGGCTAACTTGCCAACAAACGGGTCACTGGTGATTTTGAACGCCAAGGCGGCAAACGGGTCATCAATGGAGTTTTTACGCTCAATTTCGTCACCCGTTTTGGGGTGAACACCCCATTGGCTGCCCCGATCGTCTGGCGCCGGCAGGACGTCGACAACGAGATCGAGCAGCTTTTCGACCATGACACCACGGCCATCACCACCGGTAACGACAAAGAATTTACCAGTCAGGGTGGCGGTCCGAACCGCGTGGCGAATTTCAGCTTCACTGAGGCCGGCTTCGCCGACTTCAAAGTATTTCTCGAGGATCGACTCGTCTTCGGCGACGGCGTTTTCAATCAGCAAGCTGCGGTATCTCTGAGCCTTTTCAACCATGTCAGCCGGTACAGGGATTTCGACCATTTCGTGGTCGGTGAAATCTTTGTACTCGTAAGCTTTCATACTGATTAAATCAACAATGCCGTTGATGCTCTGCTCGAAACCGATCGGCAGGTGGATCGGAAAAGCCAGCTTGGTGAGGCGGGCGTGGATAGAATCGAGTGACTTGTAAAAGTCACCACCGGTTTGGTTGATTTTGTTAATAAAGCACAGTCGTGGCGTGCCGTAGCGGTCGGCTTGGCGCCAGACAGTCTCACTCTGGCTCTCGACGCCCATCTTGCCGTCGAAGACGACGACGGCACCGTCGAGTACCCGCAAGGAGCGCTCGACTTCGGCGGTGAAGTCAATGTGGCCAGGCGTATCAATAATGTTGATCTGAAACTGTTGGCCGGTATAGTTGTTCTTGCCTTTCCAGTAACAGGTCACAGCGGCAGCCACGATTGTGATACCGCGTTCGCGCTCCTGGGCCATCCAGTCAGTCGTCGTACCACCTTCGTGGACGGCGCCAATTTTGTGCTTCAGGCCGGTGCGATAGAGGATGCCTTCGGTGGTGGTGGTTTTACCGGCATCAATGTGCGCGATAATCCCAATATTACGAAGGCTTTCCATTGCGGTTATCTTAGCTGCCATAAAAATAGTTTCCTTGCTGATTTAAGTTTGTTGGGGTCCGTTCACTACCGCGAAGATAGCGTGCGAAATTGTCTGGGTATAAAATGTCTCGTAATCGGGTACGTCGTAGGTGGTGTGCATGGCATCGAGCTCCTCGGTGACATCGGTTTTGAACACGACGTCGACGCTACGCCCAAAGCGCGACTGGCTCGACGGCACAATCACCGCCGCCGTGATCATGCTGGACTGGTCATCGTCTCGCGGTTCCTCGACAAGCGCCAGCTGGCCGAGCTTATGATCGCCAAAGCTCCGGGCTGTGCCGACGACGGCGCGTTCAAC
>JBBRZI010000029.1:0-15774 GCA_038236865.1 Saccharimonadales bacterium (SeqCode) | reverse complement strand
TGCCACAGTGCAGGGTGGTTCGGTCACTGCCACCGGTGCATTACTTGGCAACAGCTTAGCTGTCACCACCACCAGCACCTTTACTGGTGCTGCGACGTTTAATGGCGGCATTACCGACACCGGTAACTTTGCCCAAACTGGTCTCGGTACGTTCAGTACCGGTACTGGGGCCGTCACCTTAAATGGCAACACCTCTGTATCCGGGACCAATACGTTCACCACCGGTACCGGCGCCACCACATTGGGTGGCACCCTGGCTGTTACCGGCCCGAGTATTTTCACTGGCTCCAGTACGTTTAACGGCGGCATCACCGACACCGGCAACTTCGCCCAAACCGGCGTCGGCACCTTCAGCACGGGCACCGGTACAGTCTTACTCAATGGTGCCACGAGTGTCTCAGGCGCTAACACTCTCAGCGTCGGTACCGGTGCCACCACATTGGGCGGCACGCTCGCCGTCACCGGCAGCAGCACACTCACGGGGCTACTGGTCGCGAACGGTGGCGTATCTGTCAGCGGCAACTTCACCCATACCGGCGCCGGCACGTTCAGTACTGGTATCGGGGCGGTTAGCCTCAACGGCCCCACCAATGTCACCGGTACCAACAACTTTGCCGTTGGCACTGGCGCCACGACCTTGGGCGGCACCCTCGCCGTCACCGGTGGTACGACGCTTAATGGTACGCTAGGGGTGAATGGCCTGGCTAGCCTCAATAGCGGCCTCAACGTCACTGGCGCCACCACCCTTAATGGTGCTGTTTCAGTCGCGGGCGTAAACACCTTCACGACTGGCAGCGGTACTGTTAAACTCGGTTCGCTCGGTGCCGGCATCGTCCAGAGTAACGCAACTGGTGTGCTGAGCAGTGGTGCCGTTGATCGCAACAGTGCAACCTTGTTGACCAGTAATCTCAATGTTGCCAACGGCGGCACCGGTTCAAGCACCGCCGCTGGCGCCCGCACCAACCTCGGTGCCGCTGCTAGTGGCGTCAACGGCGATATCACGAGCTTAACCGCGCTGACTAGTATCAATAATGCCTCGGCTGGCCTGGCGGTTGGCAATGCCGGCCAAGCCCTGACGCTGCAAGGCAACGCCAGTTCCGTCTTTACGGCCACAGCCAGCGGCTTTACCACGAGCGTCGGTTTTGCCAGCCCGACTGCCAATGTTAGTTACTTATTCGGGACCGCTCCAGCCGGAACCTACAACATCTGTACCACCATCGGCAACTGTGCGGGAGTTGGCGGCGGCGTTACCTCGGCTGGCGGCACCGTCGGCACACTGGCACTCTTTAGCGGTACCCAAGCAATCGGTGATTCAATCGTCTCCCAATCCGGTGGCACCATTACCGTCGGCGGCACGCTTGCCGTTAACTCAATCGCCCCAACCGCTGCTTTACTTCTCGGTGTGACCGCCCAAAACGTCACCGTTCAGGGCGCTGCTGTTGCTATAACCAGCACGTCCGGCGCCAACACCAACACGCTGAGCTTTGCAACGCCCAGCGGCAGCAGTCACGCCGTCACGCTACCCAATGCCAGTGGCACGGTGGCGGTCAGCGCCAGCGGCCCGCTTAGCCTAGATGCCAACGGTAACCTGACCTGTGCCACCTGTACAACGAGCGGCGGTGGCGCTGGCGGGGCAGTCGACTCAGTCAATGCTATGAATGGCACGTTATTAGTCCAAGGTACCGCCAATCAAGTTATCGTTGCCAACAATGGCGGTACCAGGACCATTACTCTCAGCACCCCCCAAGACATCAATACCAGCAGTAGTCCGACGTTTAGTAATATGACTCTGACTGGTAACCTCGGCGTCACTGGCGCCATCACCGGCGCCAGCCTGGCGGTGAGCGGTGCCGCTACGGCTACCAGCTTCAATGGCCTGACGCTTACCGCCAACGCTACCGGCTTTAGCGTTGCCGGCGGCACGGCCGTCCGGACGGTTACCGTCACCAGTAACGTGACGCTCGACCAGAACTTAAGTACTAGTAGCTCACCAACCTTTGCCGGCTTGACCCTCGGTACCGCTCTGAGCGTTGCCAATGGCGGCACCGGCGCCAACACAGCTGGCGCTGCCCGCACCAACCTTGGGGCTGCCGCCTCTGGCGCCAACGCTGACATCACCAGCCTATCCGGCTTAACGACAGTCCTGACAGTCGGGCAGGGCGGCACGGGTGCCAATAACGCCGCCAGCGCCCGCACCAATCTCGGCGCTGCATCCTTGGGGGCCAACAGTGATATTACGAGCCTCACTGGCCTAAGCACGGCACTTTCGGTTGCTCAAGGCGGCACGGGGATCAATGGCGCCGCTGCACCAAACGGTAGTCTACTAATAGGCAACGGCACGGGTTACACGCTGGCTACGTTGACGGCTGGGGCTGGTGTTAGCATCGCCAATGCCAGCGGTTCGATCACGATTACCTCGAGCGGCACATCCGGCGCCGCCAGTGGCGATTTAACGGGCAGTTACCCGAACCCAACCATTGCTAAGTTGCAAGGTACGACCGTTACCATCGCCTCGCTCGCCAGTGGTGACGTCCTGCAATACAACGGTAGCGCCTTCTTAAACGGCCACCTCACCAATAGCAACCTGACGGCTGGCAGCTTTGGCGCCATCACCGGCGTTGGCACGCTCGGCAGTCTGACCGTATCAGGTGCTAGCACCTTCCAGGGTGGCGCCACCCTTGGTGTGGCCAGCTCGAGCACCGGTACCCTGACGCTGGCTAACAGCACGAGCGCCTTTACGGGCGGCATTCGGGTCGCCAGCCTTACGCAGAGCACCATCTACACGCTTCCGGCCAGTACCGGTCCGACTGATTCGTTCTGTCTCGTCACCCTTAACAATTGTAGCGGTTCGGGTGCCGGCAGTGTCGGCGCGCTCGACGGCGGTACTGCTAACGTTAAGGGTGCAACCATCTCGGCCAACACCCTGTTCTTGCAATCTGCCAGCACTAGCTTTGCCGGCCTGGTTAACATTAGCCCGCAGAGCTTTGCCGGCGACAAGACGTTCACTAACGCCCTCACCGTCACCGGCGCCAGCGCTCTGAACGGCGGCCTGACCGTCGCTAGTGCGACCGCTACGCAGGATCGTATTCTTGTTGCCATTGCTGCCGTTGGTGCCGCCCGCTTTGATGGGACCATCACCAATGCCGACCTGACGGCTGCCCGCACCTACACGTTGCCGAACGAGTCCGGAACTCTTTGTACGAATGCTGCGACGGGAGCCTGTAACGCGCTGCCGTACTATATCCAAAATAGTGTCAGTCTACAGACGGCATCGAACTTCCACATTTCTGGCGCCGGCGTAGCCGACACGAGCCTGAACACGCCCGTACTTTCAGCTACTACCAGTGTGACAACGCCTTCCCTTAGATCTACTGGCGATCTCACTATTCTGCCGAATGGTGGCGCCAATGGTATTACGATGACGAGTAGCTTTGTAAATATCAACTCACAAGTGACGGTGAGGGGCCGTGCCGGTTATGACAATCCTGGGGGAACCGGTCAGGGATCTCCTACCACTCTAACCGTCATTGGCGGCGTCGGTGGTAATGGCAGGGAAGTCGGTGGGACCGGCGCAGATGTTAGCATAGCCGCAGGTGCTGGCGGCTGGGATGGTATGTCTGGCTGGTTGGGCGGACAGGGTGGTGACGGCGGTAATATCTATTTGAACGGTGGAGCCGCGAAAACTGGCGATGGAACAGACGGTACTGATGGTGGTGTTTATATATCCGGCGGGGCCGGTATTAGCCACGGCATCGTCTCCTTACAGGGTACGGGTGGTTTAGTGAGCATGGGTGGTACTTTGAGTGTGGTCGGCGCGACTGCTCTTAACAGCACCTTGGTTGTGACTGGTGCGACTACTCTCAATAGTACTTTGGCCATCAACGGCGCAAGCATCTTCAATAATACTGCCACTGTTCATGCTACTTCTGCCACCGCCTTCCAGTTGCAGAATGCCAGCAGCGTATCGATGTTTAATGTCGATACCACTACCGGTAACATCACGCTCGGCAATGCTACAAATGGAGTGATATTCGCACCAGCCACGGGCTTGACGGCCTACGGCAGCGCTCAGCACACCAAATCCATCGTGCTGACTCCGGAGTATACCGGTGCGGTGCTGGATGCGCTGAGCGACACCGGCGGAACCGTCAACTGTGCGACAAACAATAATGGTACTATGACGAGCGGTCTCGACCTTACGAACCGGATGAACTACTACAATTGGACTTCTGGCCAGGCGACTAGCCAATGTTACGACGTGGTCGCGCAAATCGCCATTCCGAGTGACTGGGCGGCGTGGTCGAGCACGACACCATTTAGCGTCAAGCTTAATACGGACAGCATTGCCAATGGGCAGTACGCTATGGAAATACGCAACTCGAGCGGTACGGCCGAAACGAGCACTGCATCTTGGGCTACGATCGGCAGCCTGGGCGCCGCCGGCACTTGGACGGCCACATCACCGAGTACGCTCAGCAGCACCACGGCGGGCTACACGGCCGGCGATTATTTGACGCTACGCATCCGGGTGAGCGCGAAGAGCGGTGCGAATATTAAACTTGGCAACATCACACTAAGCTACAAGAGTAACTACTAACAAATGAGCACTATAGTACATAGCAAACAAAAAATAAACCGTGTGCGGCTGCGACTACAGCGGCGCTGGCGGCACGCTGGCGTGGTTATGTGGTGGCGCCGTCAAAACAAGCGCTATGGGCTGCTATGGCGGGTGGCTAACTTGGCCGTGGCGCTCCTGGTGTTACTGAGTGTTTTGTTCCCAGTCGCCCAAAATGTCATTGCGCAAGCCCATTATCGTTTGAGTGATGCCGCCACGCAACTTGTGGGCAAGACCGACCAAAAGCTCGCCAAACAACTCACCTACGATAGCAAAACAGGCGTTTATCAGTTCAATAAGGACGCCATTAAATCCACCGACACCAACCCACTAGCTCAGCTAAAAAACCAAGTTGGAAAGGCGGGCGGTACAAAAAAGGATAAAAGCCTGTATGCCCTCGACGTGCCAAAAGATATGAGCCAGGGCGTGACGTATCATGACATCAACTCGCAGCTAAGCTTTAGTCTGGTGCCGCAGTATAAGGGTGCTGAAGGCAAGGCAGAGCAGGGGCACTTAGTGTTTCCGCTGGCCGGCGGCAATCAGGCCATTTATACCCTTAAGAACAACGGGCTCAAAGAAGACATAGTCGTACCAAAGGTTACGCAAGACTCTATGACGTTTAGCTACAGTCTGAAGTTGCCCAAAACATTGGAGGCGAAGGTTATCCCGAACGGGGACGGCGCCATTGGTATATATTCGGCCGATCCGGCGCTGTTCGGTAACATTACCTACAGTACGGGCAAAGACCAGGCAAACGTTGAAAAAGCGCGCGAGAGTGGCGCTAAAACTACGCTCGTGTTTGGCTTGCCGGCACCAGTCATCAAAGCCCAAGCGGGCAAATCTATTGGCAGCGCCAGGTTTGCGCTAAATGGCAGTCAACTCTCGGTTATTGCGACCGGATTGTCTGGTGTAAAATCACCCATAACTATCGACCCGAGCGTAGTTGTAACCAGCACATCTGACTTTCAGACGGCGGGCAACAATGAGGGCAATATTGATTTTGGTACGGCCGGGCAGGCATCGCGCGGCGGCCTGACTGGCGGTAGCGCCAGTGGTGGCTGGACTGCCACCACCAGCTTCAGTACTATCCGGAGTGGCCACACATCTGTCGCCTACAATGGCTACGTCTATATCATCGGGGGTATCGCTAACACCATCTTTCAAAACGACATTCAACATTGTCCCTTAAACGTCAACGGCACCGTTGGCACCTGTGTCCAACAGACCAATGCCTTCACCACCGCCCGCGATTATCACGCCTCCGTTGTCTACAACGGCTACCTCTATATCATCGGGGGTAATGCTAACACCATCTATCAAAACGACATTCAACATTGCCCCCTCAATGCCGACGGCTCGGTCGGGACCTGTGTCCAACAGACCAATGCCTTCACCACCGCCCGCTACTTACACACTTCGGTCGTCTACAACGGCTACCTCTACATCATCGGGGGCACTAACGGTACCAACCAAAACGACATCCAACATTGCCTCCTAAGCGCCGACGGCTCGGTCGGGACCTGTGTCCAACAGACCAATGCCTTCACCACCGCCCGCTACGGCCATACTTCAGTCGTCTACAACGGTTATTTGTATATCATCGGTGGCAACGCTAACTCCATCTATCAAAACGACATCCAATACTGTCCCCTAAGCGCCGACGGCTCGGTCGGGACCTGTGTCCAACAGACCAATGCCTTCACCACCGCCCGCTACTTACACACTTCGGTCGTCTACAACGGCTACCTCTACATCATGGGCGGTAGCAGCGGCAGCAGCGCTCTCAACGACGTCCAATACGCCCCCATTAATGCCAACGGTACCATCGGCACCTGGACTGCCACCACTAGCTTCACCACCGCCCGCTCAGGCCACACCTCCGTCGCCTACAACGGCTACCTATATGTCATTGGAGGCTACGGCGGCGCCAACCTCAACGACGTCCAATACGCCAAAATTGACCCGCCGGGTGTTACAACCCCATATACCGCCACCACCAGTTTAACCACCGGCCGCCAAGGCCACACTTCTGTCGTCTACAACGGCTACCTCTACATCATGGGAGGCTGGAGCGGAGGCTACCTCAATGACGTCCAATATGCCCCCATCAATGCCAATGGTACCATCGGCACCTGGACCGCCACCACTAGTTTCGCTACCATCCGCGCCGCTCATACATCAGTCGCTTATAACGGTTACCTGTATGTAATGGGCGGCAATAATGTGGGCAGCTACTTCAGCGACGTCCAATATGCTCCTATCAATGCCAACGGTACCATTGGCACTTGGACCGCCACCACCAGCTTCACTACCGCCCGATATAACCATACCTCCGTAGCCTATAATGGCTATCTCTATGTCATCGGTGGCTACAATGGCGGCAGTGGCGTTCTTAACAACGTCCAATATGCCCCCATCAATGCCAACGGTACCATTGGCACTTGGACCGCCACCACCAGCTTTGCTACCGCACGTTCCAGCCACACTTCTGTCGTCTACAACGGCTACCTGTACGTCATGGGCGGTAACAGCGGCACCCCTCTCAACGACGTCCAATATGCTCCTATCAGTGCCAACGGTACCATTGGCACTTGGACCGCCACCACCAGCTTCGTTGGCGCCCGATTTAGCCATACCTCCGTTGTCTACAACGGCTACCTCTACATCATGGGCGGAAAGAACTTTAACTTCGATTTGGCTACCGTCCAATACGCCCCCATAAACGCCAACGGTACCATCGGCGCCTGGACCGATATCAGCAGCCTCACTACCGCCCGCAATTCTCACGCCGCCGTCGTATACAATAACTACCTCTATGTCACGGGCGGTAACGGTGGCAATGGCCTCAACGACGTCCAATTCGCGACAATCAACAATGGTGGGGCAGGGACCGCCAGCGCCTGGACCGCCACCACCAGTCTCACTACGGCCCGCCGTGCCCACACCACCGTTGCTTATAACGGCTACCTTTACACCATGGGCGGCACCACTACCGGCAATATCTCCCTTAATGACGTCCAATACGCCCCCATCAACGCCAATGGCACCGTCGGCGCTTGGACCGCTACGACCAGCTTTCCCACCGCCCGCGAATTTCACACCTCCGTCGCCTACAAGGGCTACCTCTACGTCATGGGCGGCTACGGCGGCGCCTATCTTAACGACGTCCAATACGCTCCCATCAACGCCAATGGCACTATCGGTGTTTGGACTGCCACCACCAGCTTAACCGCTGGCCGTGCATACCACACATCGGTCGTCTACAACGGCTACCTCTACGTCATGGGCGGCGTCGACGATGTTGGCTACATGGCCCTTAACGACGTCCGATACGCCCCCATCAACGCCAACGGTACCATCGGCAGCTGGACCGCCACCACCAGCTTTGCCACCGCCCGCTATGGTCATACCTCTGTAGTCTACAACGGTTACCTCTACATCATGGGCGGCACCGACGACGGCGGTGGCAACATCAACGATGTCCAATACGCCCCCATCAACGCCAACGGTACCATCGGCACCTGGACCGCCACCACCAGTCTCACCCCCGCTCGCTATTATCACACCTCCGTCGTCTATAACGGCTACCTCTATGTCATAGGGGGCTACAACGGCGTCAGCAAAACCAACGATGTCCAATACGCCCCCATCAACGCCAACGGTACCATCGGCACCTGGACCGCCACCACCGCCTTCACCACCGCCAGCTATCATCTCAAAGCAGTCGTCTATAACGGCTACCTTTATATTATGGGTGGCTTTAACTCCAGCAACGCCTACCTCAACGACGTCCAGTATACGAGCCTGCAAAGTATGCCGCGTGTTGGGCGCTATTCTAAGCTCGTCGACCTGGGTTCAAACGCCAATGTTACGAGCATTACCTATAATGGAACCGCTCCAGCCGGCGCGGTAGCGGTGTCGTACAGGGCCGCGAGTTCGTCTGGCATATTCGGTTCTAGTGGCTTAGCCAGTGGCGTTAGCGGCTCAGGCTGCTCTACGGGCAACACAACCAATACGAGATACGTATTCGTGACGGTGACGTTGGATGACTCCTACGGACTAGGGACGGGCGGAGGCTTTGCTGACATTAACGGCACGCCCACTAATCTGACCGACCTAACGATCAACTTTACGCCATCTCACCCATTGCCAAGTATCCGACTGCATGGCGGCAAGACACTGCAAGCTAGTGTGCTCGCACCCCTCGACACCTGTATTTAAACCTATTGCACCTCCAACCTCATACTTCTCACTGTCATCCTGGCACAATGGAGGTCCAACCCTCAATTGTCATCCTGAACATTCCCCTTGTCATCCTGAACATTCCCCTTGTCATCCTGAACTCGATTCAGGATCCAGAAAAAAATTGGTAGCCTAGATACCGGGTCAAGTCCGGCATGACAAAGAGGGTGGCCCAACACTCTCACTGTCATCCTGAACACTCTCACTGTCATCCTGGACTCGATCCAGGATCCAGAAATATGAGTCGCCTAGATACCGGGTCAAGCCCGGCATGACAAAGAGGGTGGCCCCAACACTCTCACTGTCATCCTGGACACTCTCACTGTCATCCTGAACTCGATTCAGGATCCAGAAATATGAGTCGCCTAGATACCGGGTCAAGCCCGGCATGACAGTTGCGCTGAGTCCGGCATGACAATACACTGAGTCCGGCAGAACAGCTCCGTAAGCTCGGCATGGCAGTGGCAACATCTGCTATACTCTGAATTATGAAACAACAAAAATGCTTGGCTCGGTCTCGACGCCAACTCAGCTTGATCCTCGGTCTTGCCATCGCCTTTGCAACGATAACTGCACCAATCTGCGCCAGTGCCACCAGCCAAAGTTATAACGTGCTTAACAATAAATCTCAGCCTGGTATGCTGATGAGCCTGACGGCTAATACCGGGGTGGTCGAGCCAGCTACCGACAAAAACGCCTCGCTGCTGGTCGGTGTTATTAGTACCGGCGACACCGCTTTTGATGCACAGCCTGGGCAAATCAGTGTTGCTGGCGACGGACAAGTCAGTACGCTCGTGAGCACGCTTGGCGGCGACATTCGGGTCGGCGATCGTATCGCGCCGTCGTCGTTGGCGGGGGTTGGCGAAAGGGTCGCGACCAGCGGCTGGATAGTTGGTATCGCCCAGGGGAGTCTCGACGCTACGACTGCCGGGGCGGTGGCCTCGACAATTACCGATAATAGCGGCGGCAAACACCAGGTGTACGTTGCGAGCATTCCGCTCGCCGTTCACGTGACCTATTATGCCGCTCCGGGCTCCGCCAAACCGACAACATTTATACCTGAAGCCGTGCAGACGGTGGCTGATGCCATTGCCGGCAAACACGCATCGGTACTCGGTTTAGTGCTGAGCTTTTTGTTGCTTTTGGTCGGGATTCTTGGGGCAGGGCTGGTGGTGAACGGGGCCGTGCGGGCTAGTATTGCGGCGATTGCCCGGCAGCCACTGTCTAAGGCGCCGATTCTGCGCACGATGCTTAAATCTATTGGGGCTTCAGGTATCATTGTCGGCACGGTCATCATTGGTGCCTTGCTGTTGCTGCGCATTCTGTAGAGTACTAGCTAGCCCGGCATGACGCCATGACACAACGAAAGGCCTAAACCCTAAATTGTCATCCTGAACTCGATTCAGGATCCAGACAGAAATTAGTAGCCTGGATACCGGGGCAAGCCCGGCATGACAGCTCCGTAAGCTCGGCGTGATACAAGAGAAGCCCGGCATGACAATCGCATACGCCCGGCATGACAGCGCGGGAAGCCCAGGCCTATCTTTTGTCATACCGGGCTTGATCCGGTATCCAGAAATTGCAGTAACATTAAATCTTTCTCATTTCTATTTCAAAGTTTGGCGGCGGGGCGGTATATTAACGCCAGCTATGAAGACTTACTACGTGTATATCCTTAGCCCGTGAAAAGCAGCTCAAGAATTGGCGGCGTGACTGGAAGTTACACTTGATTGAACAGATCAACACTAATTGGCGCGACCTAAGTGGGGATTTCTAGATACCGGGTCGAGTCCGGCATGACAGCTGCGTAAGTCCGGCATGACAAAAGAGAAGCCCGGTATGACACCATGACACGAGAAAAGGCCTAAACCCTAAATTGTCATCCTGAACTCGATTCAGGATCCAAAAATATGAGTCGCCTAGATACCGGGTCGAGCCCGGCATGACGGGGCGAGGGTTCTAGATACCGGGTCAAGCCCGGCATGACAGGGTTGGAGCCAACTATAAAACTATCCAACTATCCAACTATCCCACTATTGAACTATCCAACTATCCTACTATCCAACTATCCAACTATAAAACTATCCAACTACTGAGTAACAAGGTAGTCGAACACATAACTGGCACCATGCGTGGGGGTGGTCGATGTTTCGATAGTAAAGAAGCTAGCGCTACGGGTGGCGTAATAGTTGAGGGCGGAAGCATCACCAGTGATCGGCGTCAATTGGACCTTCGGAGTCGTCGTAAATTGGGTGTGAAAGTTCAATATTGCCATTTCACCGGCGACGAGCGTGCCGTTGCCAATGGTGATGGTGATAGTGCCGGCCGTGTCGTTGCCGCTTACGGTTACCGTACCGCCGCTCGTGCCGTTGCTGGGAGCAACCGTAGGTGTGGTGCCGCTCGGTACCAAATGTCCGCCAAAGTTTATGCTACCACTGGCGTTAACCGTCGTAACGCCGAGCGAACCGACATTCAGACTGGCAGCCGAGAGCGCTCCACCGACACTGAGAGCACCGCGCACAGCTAGGTTACTGTTGATGCCGACCGCACCCTGGAGCGTGGTCGTACCGCCGACAACAACGTTGCCGGCGACGTCGAGCTGTTTGTCGGCTTTGAGCGAACCTTGGACTTCTATATTATTTTTAAAAAGGGTATCTGGTGATATGGTCAATTGCTGCACGGTCTTACCGGGACTGGCTTGGGCAGTCAGCTTATTGAGGGTGCCGTTATCGAGACTTTGCGTGTTAATGGTGACGACCGTCGGGGCAACCTTTTTGGCAGGCTGCTTGAATAGGGCGACTATAACAACCGCGAGCACCAAGCCCACGATGATAATGACAGTGATGATGACATATTTTGGCAGCCGGGGGGTTCGCCGAGTAGGCTCGGCGGGGTTAGTGGACGACAGCGTGGAATGATCTAGTGGGGAGTCGGTCAGCGTTTCGAGGCTTGTCTCGTCGTCGTTCATAATAGTACCATCATACCTTTTATGCTTGGGGGTAGGCAAGACTATTGTCCAAAGTTTATGCACATATATAAGACAGAAGGGGCGACTACCGCCCAAGACTCGCAAATTTTCACATCCGCCAAGGGCCGAGATTGTCGCTTAAACAGACGCGAAGATACGAAGGCGTTTATGCTACTATATTCTTATGATAAAAATCGGCTCTACGAAGCTGTTAGCCAAGCACCACACGGGCAAAATACGGCCCCACAAACATACCTCCTACGGTAGTCTGGCGATTGTCTTGCTGTTGGCGCTGGTGCCGATGATCGCTGCCAGCCGCTCAATCGCCTATGCCGCAACTGAAGGGGGTGGTGCCTACGGGGTGTACGCCGTTGTACCCGGGCCGACTCCAAAGTCGTCGCCGACGATAGCTAATCTAGTAAACGGTACAACCTACACGGTGGGTGACCCAATTGTGGTGCGCGGGAGTTGCCCGAGCGACACCCTGGTGAAGATCTTTAAAAATGAGATATTGGCCGGCGCGGCCCTGTGCCAAAACGGCACCTACCAGCTGTCAATCGATCTATTCGTCGGCAATAATAGCCTGATCGCCCGCGCCTACAATGCCAATGATGTCACGAGCCCAGATTCGACGCCGGTAAGCGTGCAATTGTCGCTGCCGGGTTCTTCGCTGGTTGGTACCGACCAGCTCAACACGGCTGGGGCGCCGGCCGGGCAGTTTTATGTAACAAGCGAGGTTTCCCACCGTGGCGTGAATGCCGGCGACAGCGTGAGTTGGCCGCTAGTACTGGTTGGTGGTCAATCTCCGTATGCGGTAAGCATCAGTTGGGGCGACGGCAAGACCGACCTGTTGAGCCGTTCCGAACCCGGCCAGTTTGATATTAAACACGTCTACGACAAATCCGCTGGCGACAAGGGTAGTTATACCGTCGTCGTGCAAGCTATTGATCAAGCAGGGAACAAATCTTATATACAATTCGGGGTAATAGTCAGCGGCGGTGTTCAACCGGGCATCGTCGGTGGCGTCAAAGGTGGCTACGACCGTTCGACGCTCATGCGGCTAGCCTGGCAAATGTTGGCAGTAGCGGTGATTGTCGTAGCCAGCTTTTGGATCGGCGAGAAGCGCGAAGCTAGAATACTAAAACGATTAGTTGCTCGGACGGTATGAATTTTCGGCCGCAATCGCGTAGACGGTATATAGGGGCGTTCGCGGGGCTAGCGGTTGTTTTATCCGCTGCGGTGACGGCTTGGGCATCGGCCAGTAACACCGGTCAGATACTTACTCCTGCTAAAAAAACACTCGCTCAATCACAGGCCCAGGCCCAAACCTCTCAAACCTACGACGGCAGCTATATGACGTTCCGCTATAGCGGCCAGTACCAGGCGCACAGTCGAGCCGCCAAAGATATGGACCTAGAATTATCCATGTTGACCGCTGATACGAACTACGACAAGCGACTGGCCGTGTCGGTGTCAAACCTCCCCGGAGGAAGCCTAGACAATAACTCGGCCTACCTACTGCGCAAAAGCCAGCCTTTTATCTACTCTAGCCGCCAAGTGAGCGTTGACGGCGGTACGGCCGTAGTCTGGACGAAGACTGATGGACTGGAGCAGACGGTATTGATCCCACATGGCGACAAAGTTGCAGTCTTAGCTTTTTCGACCGTTGGAACAGTTGATGATCTCCAGTCAGAAGTCGACACGTTACTCACCACATTTCAATGGAAGACGTAAAAACCATGGAGAAGGCACTTTAAATGAGATTTTTGCACATCGGTTTAACCAGCCTCATCTTGGGTAGCTCGCTGTTTGCGGCTATGCCGAGCAGTAGCAGCTACCAATTACATAATTACGGCTTTGGATCGGGTGGTACGAGCACTGCAACCTCGACCAACTATTCATTGAACGCCACCACTGGCGAAACCAGCGGGGCGGAAGCAACCAGCACTAACTACAAGGCCCGCTCCGGCAACCAAAATTCGCAGCAAGCTCACGTGCCCGATGTGGCGTCCTTAACTAATCCGGCTAATTACTACAATAAACTGAAGTTTATAATCACCCCCGGCGCTAACCCGAGCGATACGCTGTTTTCGATCGCTATTTCGAGTGATAATTTTGTTACCACCCAGTACATTAAAAGCGACAATACGGTTGGCAGCGTCAAGTTGATAGGGGACTATCAGACGTATGCCGCCTGGGGCGGTGCCGGCGGGCAGTTAGTGGTTGGGTTGACGCCAAGTACGACTTATAAGATTAAGGTTAATGCTTTTCAGGGAAAATTTACCGAGACAGAATATGGTCCGACGGTTAGCGCGGCGACCGTTGCACCGAACATTACGTTTGATATCGATGTGTCGGCAATCGACACCAGTACCAACCCGCCATATGCGACCTCTTTTGGCAGCCTCTTGCCAGCGACTGTTACGAATACGCCCGAGAAAGTCTGGGTCTCCCTCAGCACCAACGCCGAGGGCGGTGCCAAAGTGTACATCAGCTCGTTTAATGGCGGCCTGCACAGTAATGCCGACAACTTTACGATTGCATCGGCCACGGCCGATTTGGCGGCCGTATCCACTGGCTTCGGTGCGCAGGGCTTAACGGCCACCCAAGTTTCTGGCGGTCCGTTCACGATCAGCGCCCCGTATAATGTGGCTACTCAGAATGTCGGAATCTTGAACGCTACCGTTCGGGAGATATTCTCGTCATCACTTCCTATCACCACCGGTCGGGGTTCATTGCAGCTTAAGGCCCGGGCGGCTGCGCAGACTCCAGCCGCGGGGGACTACCAAGATGTACTCACGCTCACCGCTGCCGGCGCCTTTTAGCTGAATAGTCAAAAAGTTACAAAGGCGATTCGTTGACAATGCTTATGTATACCGTGTAAAATGCTGACATAGCTAGGAATATATACAGGGAAAAATATATGCGGCAAAACCAAAAAAATCAAATCAAATCAGCACCACTGTTGGTAGCGGCGGTTATGCTCCTCGTCGGCGGCTTTTCGCTGGCGCTGTTTGGTCATGCCAGCGCAGTGCCGACGCAGGCCATCGTCCGGCTTGATACCCTGAAGGCGACGACGGCAACCGGGGGGCGGGTTTGTTACCGGCCGCTGGTTGCAGCTATCGAAGCGAGCGTTGTAGTGACGTTCCCGACTACGGTGGCTACCGATTTTACGGTTAACACGGCATTTGCTAACTGGACCGTCACGACCACCAACCTCGACGCCGGCCAGACAGCCTGGCTCGGTATCGGTACGGCGACTGCTGCCGCCGGTAAGTCAGTGACGTTCCCGAGCACTGACCTCGTCGTCGGCACGCTCTACTGTTTTAACTTTGCGTCCGTCAACACCTTGACCACTAGCAGCGCCGGTGCCGCCGATACGACCTTTGGGAGTATCACTACCAGGAATGGTGCGCTAGCCACAATCGATACCTCTAACTTCGACTTTTCGATCATCACCAATGACCAAGTGGTTATTACGGGAATTGTACCGCCGTCTTTCACTTTTGTCCTTAACGGCAACACCGATGCCTTCACGACCAACCTGAGCACAGTAGCGGTCGTGGCCACGACTGGTCGAACCATTACCGTCACGACCAACGCCGCCTCGGGCTGGATAGTCTGGGCCAAGGACCTCAACAGCAAGGGTGGTAGTGGTGCCCTGCAATCAGCCACCGCCAGTAACTATCAAATCGGTGGTGTTGCCCCGGGTAGCGCTTCCCGCGTACCGAGTGTCGGCACCGAAGACTATGGTCTGGACGTCGCCGTGGCTGATGCCGCTCTCGGCGGTACAGCAGTGGTTGACTCGTTCTACGACGGTGCGGTCGGTACCAAGATCGGTACCCCTGACCCGACCCGTTTCCGCCCTATTGCTTCGGCCAACGGCACCGCCAACGGTGACATCGTGACCATCAAAGAGCGGGCCACAATCGCCGGTCAAACCCCAGCT
>JBBRZI010000028.1:0-15912 GCA_038236865.1 Saccharimonadales bacterium (SeqCode) | reverse complement strand
TACGCTATTCCGTCGCTCCAGTGCTCGATGCAAGCATCTGTGCGCCTCACTCCTTACGAACCACCGACTACGATAGTTTGCTTCGCAAAATCCCTGTCGCTGGTTCAAGCCGGCCAAGAACAAATATAAAAAGCCCGGCGTATGCCGAGCTCTTTATATTGGTGCCCCGGGCTGGACTCGAACCAGCGACCTTAGGCTTAGAAGTCCTCTGCTCTATCCATCTGAGCTACCAGGGCGGTGGGGTCACTATATCAGTAAATGCGCCCATTTCATACCTCCTCAAGCCCCGACTCATCCGGTATTTATGGCTTATGGTTTACAATGAGCTCATAGCATTTAATTAAAACAAACAAACTATGCCGCTTTTTTTGATACTTATCGTCTTTATCCTCATCTCAGGCGGATTAGCCTGGTATTTTATCATTCACGATCGGGGTGAACGGGAGCCGATTGGCGCGCTGTGGCTCGCGGCTGGGCTGGGCCTGGTAGGCGGCGTCGGGGCGGCGATCTTGGAGAGTACCCTTTTGCCGATTGAGAGTCTGAAGCCCGGTGCGCCGTTGGTGGGGTTATTTATAGCCTCGATGGGCGTCGGCATTATCGAAGAGGCTTGCAAATTCATACCGCTGGCCACCGTTCTTTATAAGAAGCGCTATTTCAACGAACACACCGACGGGGTGATCTACTTCGCAATTGCGGGGCTCGGCTTTGGTTTACCTGAAAATATTTTGTACAGCCTACAGTTTGGCGCCGGCGTCGGGCTGTCACGAGTTATACTGACACCCTTTTTCCACGCGGCTACCACCGGCCTTGTGGGTTACTTTTTGGCTAAGAGCAAACTGGCTGGCCACCCGTGGTACGCGTCGGCGCCGCTGGCGCTTGGCAGCGTGATGGTGCTGCACGGCATGTATGACTTCGGCTTGGCATCGGGTGTGCCGCTGTTGATTGGGCTATCAATTTTGATTACGCTCGGCGTCAGTGTCGGCCTGTTCATTCTCTTTTCAAAAGCGATTGGCTTGGACCGGGCTGCGGGCCTGAGTGTCGTCGGTAAAAATAGCTTTTGCCGGACGTGCGGGTTGCCTAATCCCAGCCACGGCCTCTATTGCGTGCGTTGCGGTAATCGTGCTTAACTATGCGCAAGTCCCAGAAATAAACAAAAAGGAATTACATGAACTGCCCGCAGTGTAGTCAGCCCCTCGAAAATGGCGCGCTTTTTTGTGGTAATTGCGGCCAGGCTCTGCAGGCCGCCCTCACACCGCCGCCACTGCAACCGGGTGTTTCGACGATAACAATCAGCGCCGGCGGACAAGCCTTTTCGCCAGTTCCGCCTAGCACTGGCTCGGCCGCGTTACCACTCAGCCCGCTCGCGCAGGTTTTTGCCAACCCGCCGCCAACGACGACGCAGCCAGGCTACACTGGGTTGCCGGTTGGCCCGGCTGCCAGCCCGGCCATGGCTATCCCCAGCTACGCGCTAAGCACAGCTCAATCGGTAAACACTAAGCTCGTTCTGGCGTTGGTTTTCGGAATAGCGGGCATCATTGGTGCATTATTTATGGCTATTTTGGGTATCGTGCTCGGTGTAGCTGGTATCGTTCTGGCGACAACTGCGCCACGTTCGGAGCGCCCCAAACTTAAAATTGCTGGCCTTGTACTGTCCACCCTGGCTATTCTGGTCGGTTTGGGCGTGTGGGTGTCGGTTATAGCTGATACTACGAACCTAACCGGCGGCAACCGGGGAGCTAATGTGGGTACTAGTACGAACGGTGTGGCTGGTACCACGACGCCGTGTTACTCATTTAGCTTTGCCAGCACCAGTAATCTCAACGTCGAAAACACGAGTGCGGCGTGCAGCCTCAATGCTTACAATGCCAGTTCACTGGCGACTTCAAGTGAAATATATAAAGTGTTATCGAGCACTGCACCGACTATCAATAAAGCTAATTTTGCGGGCATCTCGAAAACGGCAATTGAACAAGACATTCGGCAGAGCCTGCCCAGCTTTGTTATTACATCCGGGTACACGGCCCAGTTTGCCGGCAGCCCGGCCTACGTCGTCAATGCTGTCGACAGCGCCACGAACGTTGCTTTCCAAGAGACGACTGTACTGCACACTACGGCGCAGGGGGATAACTTGTTCGTGCTGATCCATGCCAAGTCGGGCAGCAAAACCGACCTGAGTGAGCTGGAAGCCAACTGGCAGTGGAAATAACATGAACGACAAGAATCTTCACAAACACAGCCTACCGGTCGTCGGTGTTTTGCTGGCGGTGTTTGTGGTTTCGCTGTCGCTGGCGAGCTATGCGCCGCCGGCCGGTACTACTAATCTTTTAAGCCGGGCGTTCGTAGCCAGGCTCGTCGTAGTAGCACCGAACGCAAACGGCCAGGCGCGCATTCAAGTTAATACGCGGCTGGCTGGTTCCCAAACTGAATATGGGGCAGGCCAGGCAGCGACTTCACAATTTCAAGCCATCGGAAAATCTAGTGGCAAACTGGTCCGGCTTAACTTTGTAGTTGAGGCCTTGCACCCGAGCCTCCTCCCAACCAAAAGTAATTAACGTTCATACGCAGCTGTAAAATAAAAAAGACCCAAATAGTTGAGTCTTTGTGTGATTGGTGCGACACAATTGCAGAGGTTAGAACTATTTTACTGACTTCTTTTTCTTGAATCTGCTACTAAATGTAATAAGTAAGATTCCAAAGATTCCAACCGCCACACCGATGGCGAAACCAGACCCTTTATTGCTAGTGCTTGGAGCGCCACAGCATCCGTTTATTCCTATCTCGGCAAGGAAACCTATTGGTACAGCACCAAGGATAGCTATGATACCTAACAAAATTATGAATAACCTTGTTCTCTTGCGTACAAAGTAAATGAGTCCGGCGGTTATAGCCCCATAAATCAATATGACCAGAGCTATATACACGGCATCACCCATAAGCGCAGTATATCACGCTTGTGTTTGTGGTGCGGGTGGGGAGAGTCGAACTCCCGTCACCAGTTTGGAAAACTGGGATAATAACCGCTATACGACACCCGCGCCGAGATGCAGCGGTGCTGCAACAGAGGTGATTATACCATATCCACCGCCGCGGGGGTGCTGGTTAGTTATAAAGTAGGCTCTGCCAGCTCCCGGTAGACGGGGGCTGGAAGTTGGAAGTTAAGGTTAGCTATTGGCTCAACCGGCAGTGATGCCTCCCGCTACTGTCATGCCGGGCTCGACCCGGTATCCAGGCTAGCGTATTGGGCATTTATCAGTTCACATGTAACAAATTATTTACCATTGCTCATCTGTCATTTTGCCCCAGTATTTGAGCTGTTTGAGGAATATGAAATTTATAAATGGTACATGAAGTCTGGGAGATGACATTGGTTTTCTGAAATAAATCCAGGATGACGACTGGGGTTGGCGAAATGTAGCAAAGTTACATTTCGTGGATGACGGTAATGCGGGCGCCGAGGCTGTTGAGGCGTTCGGCTAGGTCTTCGTAGCCGCGGTTGATGGTGTAGACGTTGCGCAGCATACTGTTGCCTTTGGCGGCTAACATACCGATTAACAGCAGGCTAGCGGGGCGCAGGGCAGGTGGACAAACGACATCGGCGGCGGTAAATTTGGTCGGGCCGGTTACGTAAATACGGTGTGGATCGGCCAATTCAACCTGGGCGCCGACTTTGGTCATTTCGGTGTAGTAGATGGCGCGGTTTTCGTACATCCAATCGTGGATGAGCGTTCGGCCTTTGATGACGGCTGCGATCGGTACGAAGTAGGGCAGATTATCGGGGTTGAGCCCGGGGTAGAGATTGGGGTGAAGCTTGTCGGGCAGGGCGCGCAGGTGGCCGTTGTGCTGCTCAATAGTGATATCAGCTAGGTCAATGATGCCGTTACCGGCTTTGTAGGGTTCGCCTAGTGAGAACTTGAGCCCCATTTTCTTGAGTTTAAGCAGCTCGAGGCCGATCCATTTGTAGGGGACGCGCTGCACAGTAATCTTCGAATTAGTAGTGACGGCGGCCGCGATAAAAAACATCGCTTCGATCGGGTCTTCGGTGGGGGCGTAGGTGACGTTCTTTTTAATATAGGGGACACCTTCGATGGTCAAGAATGCACTGCCGATGCCGTCAATGCTGACACCCAGTTTTTGCAGGAAAAAGCAGAGGTCCTGGACCATGTAGTCACCGCTGGCGGCTTGGATCACGGTTTTTTCGGTGGTGCGGGCGGCGGCCATCAGGACGTTGTTAGTGACCGTGTTGCCCGATTCATAGAGCACGAACTCACCGGGCGCTTTCTTGTTGACCGTAACATTGTAGAAGCCGGTGGTGGCGACGATACTGACGCCAAACTCTTCGAGGGCAAACAGGTGTGGTTCAACAGTGCGGGCGCCGAGCTTACAGCCGCCGGCATAGGGAATTTTAAATTCGGTGTAGTCGTGCATCAGCGAGCCGATGAGCATCAGAACACTGCGGGTTTTGCGGGCGGCGGTGACGTTGAGTTTGTCGAGTAATAATTCTTCGGGGCGGCGGATTTCCAAATCGTTGCCGGGTAGCCACTTTACCTGCACGCCAATGCTCTCGAGGACTTCAATAATGCGGTTAACTTCTTCAATGCGCGGGAATGACTTGAAGCGGGTGACCCCGTAGTTGAGCAAGCTGGCGCACAGCAGGGCGACGGCGGCGTTTTTGCTGGTTTTGAGGGGAATGGCACCCGACAGCGGGTGGCCGCCTTCAATCCGTAAGTTCACTGCCGCACCGGTGAGGCTGATGAGTTGTTTATTCAGGACGTCGCTAATTCGACCGAGCGTCTCTAAACTGAGATTTTGCCGGCCATGCTCCATACGGTTGACCGCCGACTGGCTGGTGCTGAGGCGTCGGGCAAATTCAGCCTGGGTCAGGCCGCGTTCTTGCCTTATTTGAGCGATTAATAAACCAATTTTTTCGTTTGAAGTGTTCATATGCAGGTAATTATATCATGTATGATGTTAAACCTATGGATTAAAAAGCTACTGCTTTTAGGCTAATTGGTTGCTACAATGGGAGGATGATCTAGCTACTTGCTCTCTTTACTGGCAGTATTAACGTAACCCGATAGGATGTTCGCGATGATTGATACAACCGTAGCCCAACTAATTAAAGCCGAGGAAAAGCGACAACGTGAAGGACTCGAGTTAATCCCGAGCGAAAACTACGTCAGTCGTGATGTGCTGGACGCCATGGGGAGCGTATTTACTAATAAATACTCCGAGGGCTATCCAGGCCGCCGCTATTATGGTGGCCAAGAAAACACCGATAAGATAGAACAATTGGCAATTGACCGTGCTAAGCAGCTGTTTGGCGCCGACCATGCCAATGTCCAGCCGCACAGTGGTGCGCCGGCCAACGAAGCCGTCTACACCGCTTGGCTTGAGCCGGGTGATACCGTGCTGGCCATGGATTTGCAGCACGGTGGTCACCTGACGCACGGTGCGCCCGTGACGCGCTCCGCCAAACTGTACAATTTTATCCGCTACAAGATGAAAGACCCAGCCACCGGCGAAATTGATTACGAAGAGCTGGCCGAGCTCGCTCGTCTCCATAAACCAAAGATTATTTTGGCTGGTTTTAGCGCTTACCCCCGCGAACTCGATTATGCGAAATTTGCCGCCATCGGCAATGAAGTCGGCGCCCTCCTGATGGCTGATATGGCGCACATCGCCGGTTTGATTGTGGCCGGTGTCGCTAAAAATCCGTTTGATTATGGCTTTCATGTCATCACGACGACAACCCACAAAACGTTGCGCGGTCCGCGCGGCGGCTTGATCCTGTCCAGAGGTACGGTCGGTAATCCGCTCAAAGCTCCCGAAAAGACGTTGCAAAACATTCCAACCCTGATTGACCGGGCCGTATTCCCCGGCATGCAAGGTGGCCCGCACGAGCACATCATTGCCGCCAAAGCCGTTGCCTTCGGCGAAGCCCTCAAGCCTGAATTTAAACAATACGCCGCGCAGATCGTTAAGAACGCGAGCGTGCTGGCCGACGAAATGATTGCCCGTGGTTTTAAGCTGGTGACGGGCGGTACGAGCAATCACCTCATACTGGCTGATGTCTACGCCAGTTTTGGAATCGACGGCAAGGTTGTTGAAGAAACGCTCGATAAGATTGGCCTAACGCTCAACAAGAACGCTATCGCTGACGATACGCTGCCACCCTACAAGCCGAGTGGTATCCGTTTGGGTACACCGGCCCTGACGACACGTGGGCTCAAGGAAGAGCACATGGCCCGATTGGCTGAGTGGATGAAGCAGGCCATTGCTGCGCGTGACGACGCCGCTAAACTCGCCGAACTTCATGCTCAGGTCACGGCCTTTGTCCTACAGTTTCCCTTGCCGAGTGATAGCTAACTCGTCGAATTAGAAAACCCTCGTGCTGTCGCCGGGTTCGACCCGGTATCCAGACAATAGCTCGCTCATGTGCTTCCATTGTTCGGGTGGAAGATACCTCTTTAGCCCTCCACCGGCAAACTACTTTCTTTCTACTCACTACTTTTGCTGCCAAAAGTAGCCCAAAACCACCGGCGGACGTTTCGCCGTTACTAGCAGTTGTACAATATAAGCTTGCCGGCAGAACTCCTCCCGATTGTGCCACTGGCACAATCACTCGTCAGACAGTTGCCGGCACCCAAGGGCGCTTATTTTGCACAACTGCTAGTCAGGGCTGCACTTTATGCCGGTTTAACAACCATGGTGGTCGCCTAGACGGCGACTCGTTTCTATTAGGACCCAGACTTTCAACTGTCATGCCGGGCTTGACCCGGTATCCAGGCTAGGGATTTGTTGTAGTGTGTTAGGTAGATTAGGTAGCAAGCGGCAGTAGTTCGGGCTCTTGTTCGAGCGTGATGCTGAATTTGGCCTGGACGGCCACTACAATCTTTTGCTTAAAGGCCAGCAAGTTGGCGGTGCTGGCGGCGTGCTCATTCACAAGGACGAGCGGTTGGGTTGGCCAGGTACTCATACCAGTTTCTGGGTCGTGAAAATCTTTGAAGCCAGCTTGCTCGATGAGCCAGGCCGCTGCTAGCTTGACGCTGCCGTCTTCGTTCACCCAATGGGGAATCTCGCCGGAGTCAGCCTGCAACTGGGCGAGCTGACCGCCGCTGATGATCGGATTGGCAAAGAAAGAGCCAGTATTACTCACGATACTTGGATCTGGTAACTTCTGGGTACGAATCGAAATAACCGCTGCCCGGATACCGGCTGGCGTGGGCGCTGCTACATTGTGGGCTGCCAAGTACTGCGTGACGGCCGGGTAGAAAGGGGGGAGTGGATTGGCGCTACTGAGATGCAAGGTGAGGCCGGTGATAAAAAAACGGCCGCGGTCAACCGTTTTGAAACGGCTCGTCCGATAGCCAAAGCCGCAATCGCTGCCGGCTAGCGTCACAAAGTCCTTGACCTGGGTATCGAAAGCTTCGACTGTTACGAGCGTTTGCGAGATATCCTGACCGTAGGCGCCGACATTCTGGATCGGGGTCGCCCCAGCCGTGCCAGGAATGAGACTCAAGGCTTCTATGCCCGTGAGGCCGGCTGCAACGCTGCGCTCAACGACACTATCCCACGGCTCACCGCTGCCGATTGTCAGGTAGGTGTTGGTATCGTCTTCTTTAAATAATTCAAATTTTAGGATTTTATCAATGATTACCAGGCCACTAAAGCCTTCGTCGCGCCAGATGATATTGCTGCCGGAGCCAATCATGAGAACCGGCAGGGTTCGGGTTTGGCCCCAGGTGAGGGCTTCGAGCAACTCCATGCGAGTGGTTACTTCACAAAGGAAGGCCGCGGCGCCGCCAAGGCGCATGGTTGAATAATCGGTGAGTGGTACGTGTTCTAAAATAGTCATTAGGAAGTATTATACCTCGAACCAATTGTTCCCGCTCCAATCCATCCGAGTGCCACCAGCCAAGAGTATTAGTCGCCACCGCACCTTATTGGCAGGCCTTCTCACTAGAATTGTTGACTGGCACGCCAGGGTGGCTTTGACTTTTTGAGAGGCAATCAACCATCGATCCGGCCCGTGCTTGTGCTTGCGCCAAAAGTGGCCCCCGAGTTACTATATAGATATGAGTGAGCAACCAGCCCCCACACCATTTAAAACCCTTGGCTCGCACTTGAAGTACCTCCGTGAGCAGTCCAATGAGAATTTGGCCGAAGTTTCGGGTGCTGTTGAAATTGATCTGCAGCTGCTCGAGCACATTGAAGCCGGTTTTGAACGTCCCGCCGAGGATATTTTGTTGCTCCTGATAAGTCATTTCGGCATGCCCGACCACGAAGCCGTGCAACTGTGGGATCTGGCCGGCTACACGGGTGAATTGCCCGATCAACTCCGTCCAGGCGATGACATGCCCCAGCTCAGCAAACATACCGTCATGTTGCTGGCTATCGATATGCGCACTGTTTACACCGACGGCATCGACGTTATGAGCAACCAGGCTGGCCTCACCATTAACTTTACCCAGTCGTCCGGCCCTAACAAATCAGTACCTGTCTCGCGCCTCGGTATGAGCTTGGCCCAAGCCGAGCAAGTTATCATCGCCATGCAACAAGCGCTACTACGGGCCAAATATTTGAATGGCCCCCGGCAGTTACCGCCTCCCGGCGCGAGTCGGTAGCTCTTCATACCGCAGGGTAACGTAAGCGGTACGGTATACTAATTGGATGACAGGGCGTACCCACGATTTAGCCGCCATTACTGCGCTTACGGCAGTGGTTTTGTTTGAGCCTTTGCGGACAGTGTCGCTCGGCACGGCGCTACTGGCAATTTTGGCAAATCAGATCGGCGGTATCGCTCCGGATATCGACCAGCCGACGGCACCATTCTGGCGGAACTTGCCGAGTGGTGGATTCTTTGGTCGCATATTCGATAAGGCATTGGGTGGTCACCGCTTTTTAACGCACTCCTTACTCGGGGTTGCGCTCTTCGGCCTACTCGTCCATCTGGGGCTGCAATTTATACAGCCGTTGCTCGGGCAGATTGATATCGGACTGGTGTGGTGGGCGTTTATGATTGGTATTCTATCGCACTTGGTCATGGATAGCTTCACGAAAGAGGGAGTGCCATGGCTACTCCCGATCCCGATTAAGTTTGGCTTTCCGCCACTTAAATCACTGCGTCTGACAACTGGCAAAAAACTTGAAGCCTTCGTTATTTTTCCAGGGCTTATCGGCTTGGCCGGTTGGTTGTGTGTTAGTCACTACCAACGGCTGCTGATAATTCTGCATCAGCACATTAGTTAGCCCAATATAACGTGATGAATAGCACAACGTTATAGTAAGAATTCTTACATAGCAAACAATTCTAACCGCCTATGCTTGTAACTATAATTTATATAAAACACAAAGGAGAATCTAAATGACGATTGAACAGATGTTTGGCAATTTGCACGCTTTGGCGATTAGCACTTCGACCCCTCCGGCGCCACGCCCTAAGAAGTAACGGCTGCTCTAATCCCACTACAATGCTCGCTTTAGTCTGGACCCCCTAGCCGCTGGCAATAGTTTTTGAGCGGAAACACTGGTACGTTTCCTCATGAGAACGACTGATCAGTACTTGCTAGGGGGTTTGTTTGCAAACCGCCTGCGGCTCAGAGGTACACGACTTTGAGTCATATTACTGCTTGATATCTAACAGCCAAGCCCAATCCAAACACCTATAGTTGGGAGGGTACTTAAGCAGGAGATAAAAAATGAGCCGACGCAATTGGGATAAAATCGCTGACCAACAATTTAGACAGATGGATGAGGCAGGTCAGGCCGGCTGGGGTGACTTACGCGCCCGGATTGCCCGTCGCGGCTAAAACCGTCCGGTCATAAAGGTAAAAAAAGAGCCGCGAGTGCGGCTCTTTTGTTGGTGCGCCGGCAAGCCTAGGCGCGAGCTTGGTTGATTGTCACCAATCGATCAAGGCCGAAGGCCAAGATCGCATAGACGGCCATAGTAACAAGCGTGAAGGTCTCGAACCGCGAAACCCCATAGTGTAGATTGTAGCCAAACAAGCTAAAAAAGGGCGCTACAAACGGGTGGCTAGCGCTGTATATGAAGTTAGCAAACCCATTATTTGGGTCGGCGCCTAAAAGTGCCAAGACGAAACGAAAGGCTAGTAATACGAGGAGCACGCCCGTGATATACCAGATGATACGGGTGGCCAGGTTTTGGCCGGTTGGTGCCGCATTATCAGTCGTGGTGAGATCATCGGGTGTTTCGACGATGCGGGTTCTTTGGGTGTTATCCCCGTTGCTGTCAGTTCGGCGAACTTGTTGAATTTCTCGGGCCATGGTTGCTCCTTGATTGTTAATACGCCAACTCGCTACCGTAGGCAGCGACGCTAGTTAAGGCAGTTATACACTGGTTCTAGTATTATTGATAGCGATAAATGTACACAGCATTTTGGGTACTACTGTTACGCTCCTGTATCATTATCACTTCGTTGTCTGCGAAGGGCTTATGCTATGATTACGGGAGTAAACGATGAGCAAAAAACTTACCCTAATCGGTTCTTTCGTACTCTTGCTAGGAGCTGGGCTGTTCGCCGCGAATTATCTCCGCGGCCTCGACGTGGCGGTGCTGAACCCCCATGGGCTTATCGCCCACAAAGAGCGCAGCCTCATGATTACCATCACGCTGCTGATGCTGATTGTCGTTATTCCGGTATTTGGGTTAACGTTCTTTATTGCCTGGAAGTACCGTGAGCATAATACCGCCGCTGCCTACACACCGGACTGGGACCGCAATCGCCTGATTGAGGCCGCTTGGTGGGGTGTGCCCCTGGTACTGCTCAGTATTATTTCGGTTATGACGTGGCAAAGCTCACAGGCGCTCGATCCATTTAAACCGCTGGCGAGCGGTAACCCACCGATTACTATTCAGGTGGTAGCGTTGCAGTGGAAATGGTTATTTATCTACCCCGAGCAACATATCGCGACGATTAATTACGTGCAGTTCCCGCAAAACACGCCAGTTAATTTTCAAATAACGTCCGATGCGCCGATGAATTCGTTTTGGATTCCCCAGCTCGGTGGGCAAGTCTACGCGATGGCTGGTATGTCGACCCAGCTGCATTTGATGGCCGACGGGTCGGGCAGCTACCGCGGTTCATCGGCTAATTTGAGCGGGGAAGGCTTTGCCGGTATGAATTTTATGGCCAAGTCCACGACGCGCGGCGATTTTGACAGCTGGGCGCAAACGGTAAAACGTACGGCACCCAAGCTGACCATGGCCGAATACGCCAAGCTGGCGCTCCCCAGCCAGAACAATGTAGCCGCCAGTTATTCGTCCCAGCCGAGCGGTCTGTATGATACGATAGTAACGAAATATATGCCTTCGTCCCAGCCCATGGCCGGCATAACTACGAGCCAGGCAGCTCATGAATAAACCCCAAAACGATACTATAAAACGCGTAACCAGGAACTATTCGTAGCATGTTAGGAAAATTAAATATTCAAGCCTTGCAGCATGGTCCGATAGTCCTCGGCGGGCAAATCTCGATGGTTTTGGCGGGTCTTGGTGTGGTCGTACTCCTGACCTACCTGAAGCGTTGGAAGTGGCTCTGGAACGAGTGGCTGACTTCGCTCGATCCGAAACGAATCGGCGTGATGTACATTGTCGTTGCCGTGCTGATGCTGCTACGTGGCATTGTTGATGCCCTGATGATTCGCGGCCAGCAAGCCACCTCGGTGGGGAGTGCACATGGCTTTTTGAACCCTGATCACTTTCAGCAGATTTTCTCGGCTCACGGCACGATCATGATCTTCTTTGTGGCGATGGGATTAATGTTTGGCCTGATTAATCTGATAGTCCCGCTGCAGATTGGTGCCCGCGACGTCGCTTTTCCGTTCTTGAATTCGATTAGTTTTTGGCTCTTTGGTGCCGGGATGGTGCTCATTAATTTGTCGTTGGTGATCGGTGAATTCTCGGCGGCTGGCTGGCTGGCCTATCCGCCATTGTCAGGCATTGCCTATAGTCCGGGCGTTGGCGTCGATTACTGGATCTGGAGCCTGCAGATTGCCGGGATTGGGAGTCTGCTGTCGGGCATTAACTTTATTGTGACGATCCTTAAAATGCGCTGCCCGGGCTTGACGCTGATGAAAATGCCGATGTTCACCTGGACCGTACTGTGGAGTATGGTGATGGTTATCTTTGCCTTTCCAATTCTAACGGCCACGTTGGCAATGCTGGCGCTCGATCGCAGTCTCGGTATGCACTTCTTTACCTCGGACTTTGGCGGCAACCCAATGATGTATATCAACCTTATTTGGGCGTGGGGGCACCCCGAAGTTTATATTTTGGTGCTACCAGCGTTCGGCGTCTATTCGGAGATTGTGGCAACCTTTTCGCGTAAACGCTTGTTTGGCTACAGCTCGATGGTCTGGGCGACGGGCTCAATCGCCGTGTTGTCATTTATCGTTTGGTTGCATCACTTCTTTACGATGGGGGCGGGGGCCAATGTCAACGCCTTCTTCGGTATCATGACGGGCATCATTGCAATTCCGACGGGTGTCAAATTGTTTAACTGGCTGTTCACGATGTACCGCGGCCGGATTCTGTTTGCCTCGCCTATGCTCTGGTTCTTGGGCTTTGTGGTGATCTTTACGATTGGCGGCATGATGGGCGTCCTCATGTCAGTACCGGCAATCGACTTCCAAGTCCACAACAGCCTGTTCTTGGTGGCGCACTTTCATATGATGATTGTCGGCGGCGTGGTGTTCGGTTTCTTTGCCGGTATTACTTATTGGTTCCCGAAAATATTTGGCTTTACGCTCAATGAGCGCCTCGGTCGGTACGCGTTTTGGTGCTGGCTGGTTGGCTTTTCGCTGGCATTCCTGCCGCTCTACGTGCTCGGCCTGATGGGTGCGACCCGGCGGCTCGATCATTATGACGCCTCGCTTGGTTGGCAGGGGCTCTTCGCCGTGGCGGGTGTCGGCGTGCTGATCGTCTGCTTGGGTATCGGCTTCCAAATCCTCCAATTTGTCGTCAGCATCGTGCAGCGTAAGCAGCACCTGGACGTAACCGGTGACCCCTGGAATGGGCGCACGCTGGAATGGTCAACTGCATCGCCGGCACCGTTTTATAACTACGCAATGACGCCGACGGTAACCGACCGTGATCCGTTCTGGGGTGCCAAACGGGACGGCCAAACCCCGGCCAAGCCCCAGTATGCCGATATCCACATGCCTAAGAACACGCCATTCGGGATGTATATCGCCGGTTTTAGCTTTGTGTTTGGGTTTGCGGCCATCTGGCATATTAATTGGCTGCTGCCGGTTGGCCTCGTGGGTGTTATCGTCTGTATTATCATTCGGTTGAATGACGACGATACCAGTTATTATCTGCCGGCTGAACAAGTTGCGGCGTTTGAAGCTAGCTCAAAGCGCAGGCGGTACCTATGAGTGAAATGCTAGTTCTGCACCACGACGCTCACCACCAAGCGGCCCCCAAAGCGCTGTTTGGTTTCTGGATTTATCTGATGACGGATTGCGTCCTGTTCGCGACGCTATTTGCGACCTATGCGGTCCTGCACAATAACACGAACGGTGGCCCGGGTGGGCAAGCACTGTTTAGCTTGCCGTTCGTGTTGGTCGAAACGCTTATATTGCTCACCAGCAGCTTCGTCGCTGGCCTTATGATGTTGGCGGCCCACCGCAGCGATAAAAAGATGGTCTTGGTGTGGCTGGCGGTCACGGCCGCTTTGGGTGTGGCATTTTTAGCAATGGAATTGACCGAATTCCGCCACCTGGTCATTGAGGGCAATAGCTGGCGGCGCAGCGGCTTTCTGTCGGCTTTCTTTACACTGGTTGGGACCCACGGTTTGCACATTGCGACTGGTTTGCTCTGGATGGGTATAACCGGCTTCGCCGTTGCCCGCCGTGGCATTACGACCATCACGCTCCGCCGTCTGACGTTACTGAGCTTATTCTGGCACTTCCTGGATATTATTTGGATTTTCATATTTACAATTGTCTATCTCATGGGCGGGTTGCCGCTATGAGCCACGGAACACGCGTCGTCGATACGCAACACGAAGTCGGTCAGGGTAGCCTGATGACTTACACCATTGGGTTTTTGGCTTCGATTATTTTGACGCTCGCCGCCTATCAATTGGTCGTGAACCACGTTTTGGCGGGCTGGGCTTTGATATTCACTATTCTCGGCTTGGCCGTCGTGCAGTTGCTCGTCCAACTATTATTCTTTCTGCATCTGGGACGAGAGTCTAAACCGAGATGGAAGCTAGCAGCGTTTCTGTTTATGTTGCTCATTGTCGTGATTATCGCCGGTGGTTCGTTGTGGATCATGAAAAACTTGAACTATCGGACGATGTCACCGGCGCAGACCAAAACCTACCTGCGCGACCACGAAGGCTTGTAGCGGTGGCCACGCTCAAAGACTACTACTACCTCACTAAACCAGGGATTATCCGCGGCAATGCGCTCAGCGCCGTTGCCGGTTTTTTGCTGGCCGCGCGCGGCCACGTCGATGTTGGTCTGTTGGTCGCCACCATTGGGGGCTTGTCGTTGGTAATTGCCTCGGCTTGCGTTTTTAACAACTACATTGACCGCGGTATCGATTCTAAAATGGCCCGCACGAAGCAGCGGGCGCTGGCGCGAGGGTTGATTTCTGGCCGGAGCGCTATTATCTATGCTGCTTTGCTCGGGACCGCCGGGGGAGTCGTCCTGGTGACATATACGAACGGGCTGACTGCACTACTCGCACTGTTTGGCTTTGTGATGTACGTGGTAGTGTATGGTTTCTGGAAGCGTCGTTCAGCTCTTGGCACCCTCGTCGGGAGCGTGTCTGGAGCAGTCCCGCCAGTGGTTGGCTACTGTGCGGTGACGAATCAGCTGGACGGCGCGGCCTTGCTGCTTTTTCTGATATTAGTTTTTTGGCAGATGCCGCATTTTTTTGCGATCGCCATGTATCGAGTGAAGGATTACACGAGCGCCGGCCTGCCTGTGTTGCCCGTAGCCAAAGGCGCGCGGGCAACTAAGCTGCAAATAGTGGCCTATACGATTGGGTTTGCGGTGGTAAGTGCTTTGCTAAGCGTTTTTGGCTATACCGGGCGGGTCTACCTTGCGGTGGCGCTGTTACTTGGCTTGGCTTGGACGGGGCTAAGCCTACGGGGGTTCTTCGCCGTCGATGATTCGCGTTGGGCTCGTCAGATGTTTGGGTTTTCACTGCTCGTCATGACGGTCCTCTGCCTGACAATTTCTGTCGATCATTTTTTGCCGTAGCTTTAGAAGATTATAGTTTATGAGGTAGCTCCGCCGATACGCCAGGTGCGTGCGCTGTCATGCCGAACTTGATCCGGTATCCAGGCTAGGATATTTCGGATTTAACGGTTTTCATTCACCAAATTATTCACCATTTTCCATTTGTCATTTCACTCCGGGGTTTGAGTTGTTCAGGAAATAAGATAACTACATATACATAATACATAGAGTTTAACGTCCGTGGAATTGCGGCGGGGGTTCTGAAACGATTTCAGGCCTGCCCCCAGCTTGAATGAAGGCTGGCGGAGAGAGGTCGGAGTATGGACGAAACACTGGGGGGTTGGGACTGGATGCGAGTAGATTGCAATAGTCTGGATAAGTTTCTATACTTTAAAGCAATATGCACAAGTTGTTTGCCGGAAGTATAGGGTTATTACTGTTTGCAGTCATGCCGTTCACGACCAACTATAGACTCAACAGCTATGGTTTTGGCAGTGGCGGTGGTACGGCGTCGACTGCCAACTACGCGCTGGAGGGGAAGACCGGGGAGATTAGCGGTCAGACCAGCGCCACCGCTAACTACAAGATCGCCCCAGCCTATATCGGCACTCGTCAAGCCAACGTCCCGCTAATTGCCAGCCTCAATAACAACGGTGGCATTTACTACAATAAACTACACTTCGTGATCGATACCCAGGG
>JBBRZI010000027.1:0-15917 GCA_038236865.1 Saccharimonadales bacterium (SeqCode) | reverse complement strand
GTTCTATTTATGCTTACGTTTAAACCGTTCGTTGCGGCCACGGTTAAAGAAGGCAATGGCCAGGGCGATAAAAAACCCAGCTGTTGCCACACTAATTTGCCAGAGGGCGTCATGACGGTAGGCCAGCACGGTCACCCCTATGAGCAAGCCCAGTACGAGTAAATCATACAGCCACTGAGCGAGGGGGTTGTTCGGGAACAAAATCTGTACAAACTTGCCACCATGAGCAAACAAGTAGGCCCGCAACCGTTCCGCCCAGACGTTATTGATCGACAATAGGCCAAGCCCGGCCACAATCAGCGGTATGCCGCCCGGCCCGGGTAGCCAGCCAATAGTAGCGCCGAGGATAATTAAGCCATAGCCGGCTGCATCGGTTAATATCCGGCGAGTATGTTTGCGTAAATGATCCATTACTTAATTGTAGCCTACTCGAGTAAAAATTATTAAGTAAGAAGTTAAATAATTGTTAATATCACTATAATATAAGTTACGCTATATCTAGCGCTTACGGTTGGCGGGGGGTACACTATTAAGGAATGGGAAAACAAAAGAGGGAGCAAAAAAATGGGAACTGAAACACGTTCTGGGGTGAGGCAGTATAGCTCGAAAGTCTATGCGCCACGGATACGTCGGGTGGATTTTGAGACGGCACCGACGGTAGAGAAGATAAAAAAGGGGTGGCACGAGCCTAAACAGGAACACGCCGACTACGCGTTTCCGGATATCACCATTGCCCGCCGTTTTGATAGGTCTCAAAGCGGAGCCGATTGGCGGAGATTTGAGGGTGCGCTCGATACTCAATGCAAAAAAATCGGCGTTACGTCTCTGACTAACTCTGAGCTTCAGCTCGTATTGATTCCGCCAGACATGATCGGCGCGGCGCTGACGGATAAATATCGCAAAGCGGCGCGCGATGAACGCCCCAACCCACGGGCCAAAGTCGCCAACGAGACCAGCCAAACAATCAACGCCCTACTCGAAGATTTGGGTGGGCAGTATCGCAACACGTACCAAGAACTAACGCATGGTGAAACCTACGACTTGCCGGCTCGGGCGGCTGGACGCCTCATGGGTCTGGCGCTGCTGGACCGGGATGACGAATACTCCACCCTGCAGGCGAATAAAAAAGGCGAACAACTCTGGCAGTCGCACTCGGGTACGATCGACGAATTTGAGGCGACCGGATCGAAGAGTTTCGGAGTCAGGATCAATGATGAGGCCGGCGTCTATGCCAGTGAAGCTCAGCAGATTGCCCGCGCCCTGTGTGATCGGTTAGATTTAAATCCAACCCACTTTTCCCGCTTGGCTAATCTGTCCGCCGAAGTCACCATGGTGCTGACAACGCCTCGCCAGCTACGGGACCTGGGCGACATCGAAATACCGCCCTGCCCAATCGACATGCCTTTGAGTGCACCACGGGCCACCGTTAGTCACTAAAGGGCATGTGGTACAATAGCAGTCACTACTGAGGTAGCATAGTTTATGACAGCCGAAAAGAATTCTTATTTACGGGCAATTCGCGAAGTTGAGGGTGGGCACCCCGGTCTCGAGCGATTGATAGGCGCTCTGGGTGACCACGCCATCGACTTGTTCGAAGACAAAGACTCAGTCCTTCGGAAGACCAGCCGTTTTGGCCAAACCGGTTTGCCGCAGGAGGGCTACCGCGGGCGCGGTATCGGTATTCCCTCGGTGTTACCTTATACCAACGGCTTACGCTACACCCACTTTGAGCTGTCGGGCCCGCCCAGCGAGGGCTATAACGGCAAACTGCGGCGGCTGTATTCCAAATCCGGCCGGATATCGGCCGGGGTCGGGATGGCGGCCGAGGCACTGGTGGTGCGGTCGTCACAACTGGTGCTCTATACTCGGCCCAAATACGCCAACCTCGGCGAAGAACTCGCTTTGCAGATTGACGCGCCCAGCGACGAAGCCACGATTTTAGATGAACAAAACGCACTGATTAACTCTGCCGTGCGCGCGGTGGGGGCGGGCCACGATATTACGGGGCCCTATCATCCGCTCCCGCTCGTCATTCCGATTGCCTTTCTCCCAAAAAAGCTGCAGTCAGCCGCTGAGTATGCTGACCATCGCGACCAATTGATCGATGAAGTGAATGCCTATGTGCCAGCCAAAACTTTTGAGCTCGGGCGAATTGTTTGGCAGACCAAGAGTTAGCCTCTAGCTTATTTCTTGATTAATCTGTATAATTTATGGGCCTTGAGGAGGTAAATTTTGTCCGATAGTATTGTTGTTAAAGGTGCCCGCGAACATAATTTACAAAATATTGATGTTACGATTCCGCGCAATCAATTAGTTGTTATCACAGGTCTGTCTGGTTCCGGAAAATCGAGTCTCGCATTTGATACTATTTATGCCGAAGGGCAGCGCCGCTATGTTGAATCGCTGAGTTCGTATGCCCGCCAATTCTTGGGGCTGATGGAGAAGCCCGATGTTGACCAAATCGACGGTCTGAGCCCGGCAATTTCAATTGATCAAAAATCGACTTCGCGCAACCCGCGCAGTACCGTCGCGACCGTTACGGAAATATACGATTATTTGCGGCTACTGTTTGCTCGCATCGGCATTCCGCATTGCCCAGTTGACGGCCAGCCCGTCGTCCGCCAAACGACGACGGCAATCATCGATCAAATTGTCGCGGCCACCAGCGGTAAGCGGTTGATGATTCTAGCGCCGATCGTGATTGATAAAAAAGGGGCTTTCGAGCATATCCCCGAACAATTCCAACGCGCCGGTTTTGCTCGGGCCCGCGTTGACGGCGTCGTATACGCTCTCGATGAATTTCCGACACTCGATAAAAGTTATCGCCACCGCATTGAAATCGTCGTTGACCGTCTCGTCAATGACGCTGACAGCCGCAGCCGCCTTGTCCAATCGGTCGAGCAAGCTATCGAAGTCGCCGAAGGTAAAGTAGTTGTGCTGGAGGCCGATAGCGACGAAACGACTACCCATAGTTTGATGTACGCCTGTCCCGACCACCCGGAGATCACCATCCCTGAACTCGAGCCGCGGACATTCAGTTTTAATAGCCCGCACGGGGCTTGTCCGGTGTGTACTGGCATTGGCACACGGCTCGAAGTCGACCCCGAACTCGTCATACCCAACGGCCGGCTGACCATCGCCGAAGGTGCCATCCGCCCCTATAATCGCATTAACGTCGACAACTGGTACATGAAAAAATTGCAAGCTGTCGCTGACGTCTATAAATTCTCATTGCAAGTCCCGACCGCCGAGCTGACAGCCGCTCAGCTTAACCTCGTGATGTATGGCACCGGCACCGAAAAGTACAAAGTAGGCCTTGGGCTCGGCCGGACGTTTGAGACAACCTACGAAGGCGTCGTGCACAATCTTGAACGCCGCCACCGTGAAACCGACAGCGATTTCATCCGCCGCGACATCGAACGATTTATGCAGGAACGACCGTGCAATACCTGCAAAGGGCTGCGTTTGAAGCCCGAAGTGCTGGCGATTACCGTTGGCTCGCAGTCGATTATGGACGTTTGCCAACTCTCGATTGATGATGCGCTCAGCTGGTTTAATACGCTTAAGCTGAATGCTACTGAGCAGATCATCGCCCAGCTCATTTTAAAAGAAATTGGCGCGCGCCTGCAATTCCTGCAAGACGTCGGGCTCAATTACTTAAACCTGCTGCGCAGCGCTACCACTCTATCGGGCGGCGAAGCCCAGCGGATTCGTTTGGCGACACAAATCGGTTCGGGTCTGATGGGTGTGCTCTACGTTCTCGATGAACCGAGCATTGGCCTGCATCAACGCGACAACGACCGCTTGATCCGGACACTCAAGCACCTCCGCGAACTCGGCAACACCGTCATTGTGGTTGAACACGACGAAGAGACCATCCGCACCGCCGACTACTTGCTCGATATCGGTCCCGGGGCAGGCATCCACGGTGGTCACGTCGTCGCCGCCGGCACGCCGACCGAAGTCATGAAGGTCAAGGACAGTATCACCGCCCAGTATTTATCGGGTCGCAAACATATCGCTACCCCCAAGAAACGCCGCAAAGGCAACGGTACGGCTATTGTGATCCGCGGCGCCCGCGAGAATAATCTGCAAAATATCGATGTCGAAATACCACTCGGCATGCTGGTCGTCGTTAGCGGCGTTAGCGGCTCCGGCAAATCGAGCCTGATCAACGACATTCTGGCCAAAGAATTGCTCGCCCGCCTGCATCGGGCCAGCACCGTGCCTGGTCGCCATGACGATATCGAAGGCATCAAACTGCTCGACAAGGCAATCATCATCGATCAATCGCCTATCGGCCGCACGCCGCGGTCTAACTCGGCAACCTACACCGGCTTGTTTACACCCATTCGCGAACTGTTCGCCAGCGTCCCCGAAGCCAAGCTACGCGGCTATGGTGCCGGTCGCTTCAGTTTTAACGTTAAGGGCGGTCGTTGCGAAAACTGTAAAGGCGACGGCATCATCAAAATCGAAATGCACTTTCTGCCCGACGTGTACGTTCCGTGTGAAGTCTGCCACGGCAAACGCTACAACCGAGAGGCTCTCGAGATTCATTACAAAGGCAAGATGATTAGCGACGTGCTGGCGATGACCTGCGAACAGGCTCTCGACTTTTTTGAACACCAACCGGCCATTGCCCGTAAATTGCAGACGCTGGTCGATGTCGGCCTCGGCTACATTAGCCTCGGCCAATCGGCCACCACTCTCTCCGGCGGCGAAGCCCAGCGCATCAAGCTCGCTACCGAACTATCGCGTCGTCCAACCGGCCGCACGCTCTACATTCTCGACGAACCAACGACGGGCCTGCATATGGCCGACGTTGAACGCTTGCTTCACATGTTGCACGCCCTGGTCGATGCCGGTAATAGTATGGTAGTGATCGAACACAACCTCGATGTTATCAAGAACGCCGACCATGTCATCGACATGGGGCCCGAGGGTGGTGATGGCGGCGGCCAAATAGTTGCCATTGGCACACCCGAGCAGGTCGCCAAGGTGACGACGAGCTACACCGGCCAATTCCTCAAGCGCATGCTCAAGTAATTAATTGCCCAACGACGAACCTAAGGGTGAAGCCACGGGCTTGTAAAAACTAAAAAGTATGCTTTAATACTACTATGAACGAATCTGTACCGGCTGGTCAAGAAAATCGGGCGAATGACGTGGCTGTGCCGACCGAGCTCTACCACCCGGACAGCCCATTTATCACCTATAAAGCCCTGCAGTTGCTGTATGCTTTTCATGCGCTACGCCAACCCAATACGCACCCGGAGAATGTGTACGTTGAGCACGCTGACAAGGGGTTATCGGAACGCTATTGGGATCAATCACCCGAGTTCGCTATGGATAGGCCGTTGCCGGTGAGCACAAAAGCCGCCATCATTAAAGATTTATTTGTGCCAGTTATGCAAACGTTGGCTATGGTTGAGCCGGATAATCCGACCGAACGCGTTGCCGAATACTGCCAAGCCCAGATTCACCCTCAGTATGATGCGATTTTGGCGGATACGGATGGAGCAATTGCCGCGGCCAGTATCTTGCCGAAGCCGAAACAGCTGCGCCAAATGCACAAAGAACTAGTCATCAAAGGGCAATCGCGGTCTCGGGCCCTTGAGCAATTCATCGTCCAACTCGCTACCAGCTGATTTTGAGCAGCCTGCAGTGCCAAACGGACCACAGTAAGCATTGGTAAAATCTTGAACGGATCGCGGAGCGGATTACGCTAGCCCAAACGGCCAGCCTGCAACAGCTCTGCCGTAGCGTGGCTTACGCTGAACGTTTGCTGCGGCGCTGTCGGATGAAGTGGTAGATGGTTGGCACAATCGAGATAATCATAATGCCGCCCAGGACAAGCAGGATGTACTTATCGACGCCCGGAATGCGGCTGCCGACGTAGTAGCCAACCAGTGTGACGCTTACGGCCCACGAGACATCGCCGATAATGTTAAACGTCAGGAATTTGCGGTAGTCCATTTTGGCGACGCCAGCCAGAAGGGGGGTGAAGGTTCGTATCACGGGGAGAAAGTGTGAGATCAGCAAAGTTTTGGCACCGTACGCCTCGTAAAATCTCTCCGCTTTATTGATGTGGTCCTTGCGGAAAATAATACCGTCGTCTTTGGTGAAGACGCGGTGGCCGAGTTTACGGCCTATCCAGTAGGATGTACTGTCGCCGGCAATGGCCGCGAGTGCTGCCACCACGATGACAGCGGCTAACGATAACTTGCCTTGCTTGGCATAAATACCGGCGGCAATGAGCAGCGTATCGCCGGGGAGAAAGAAGCCCAAAAACAGGCCGACTTCGGCAAATAAAATCACTGCTAATATAACAAGTCCGACAATTCCCCCGGACTGTAAAATATGGCTAACGTCAAACATCTTATGCTAGCTTAGCGGTTTATGTGGTGTGAGTCCAGCGCTAATCTGTTATAATAGAAAATCGAAGACAAGGAGTTCTCTGTTTATGTCCCAAGATACTATTAATTTGCAATTAGAAGCCCGCGAAGTTACCGGTAAGGCTGTCAAACATTTACGTAAAGAAGGCAAATTGCCGGCCGTTATTCACGATCACGGTAAAGCGTCGATTTTGGTACAGGGCGATGCCGTGGCGATGCTCAAAGCCTACAAGGTCGCCGGCAAGCACCACCCAATCGATGTCCAAGCCGGGTCAAAACACTATACGGCGATGATTAAAGTCGCCGAGTTTGAGCCCCGCAAGAATCAATTGAACCACATTGTGTTTAACGCTGTTTCGGCCACTCAAAAAGTCGAAGCCGAAATCCCCGTGCACCCGAAGTATTCGGAAGGCAACGAAATGAGCCCAGCTGAGCGCGCTGGCTTTATGGTCTTGAGCAACACCGATTCTGTTCTGGTTGAAGCTCTCGCCAGTAAACTGCCGGACGTTTTGTACTACGACGCCGAAAAGCTCGTTGAAGTCGGTGATCATATCATTGTCTCTGACTTGGTAGTCCCGGCTGGAGTCGAGGTAAAAACCAGTGCCAGTCAAGGTATTGCCAGCGTCTTCGAACCCAGCGCTATTGCTGCTGCGAATGATGCCGCCGGTGGTGACGTCGAAGAAGTCGATGCTGCCGCTGTCCCGGCTGAGCAGGGAACCGTTGAAGACACCGAATCGACCACGGCTGTTGAAACTGCCACCGACTCAGATAAAGACAAATAGTTCTTCTAAAACTATGAAAAGAGACGGCCCGATAGCGCCGTCTCTTTTTGTGCAAGCAAACACGGTCTAATTCTCGATGAAGCCGCCCGACTGGTGCGCCCAAAGTCGCGCGTACGAACCATTGAGGTGTAGGAGCTCTTTGTGAGAGCCTTGCTCGCTTAGCTTGCCGTTCTCGAGCACAATGATCCGATCCATCTTTTGGATGGTGCTCAGACGATGGGCAATCACGATGGCGGTACGGCCTTCCATTAACTTCCACAAGGCGTCCTGAATTAAGACTTCGCTTTCACTGTCGAGCGCCGACGTCGCCTCATCGAGGACCAAGAGAGGGGCGTTCTTAAGCATGGCTCGGGCAATTGCTATGCGCTGGCGCTGGCCGCCGCTTAGCTTGACACCGCGTTCACCCACCATCGTGTCGTAGCCGTGGGGCAATCGTTCGATGAATTCATCGGCGTGGGCCAGTTTAGCGACGGCCTTGATCTCTTGATCGGTCGCGGTTAGGCGCCCGTAACGGATGTTCTCGATTAGGCTGCGATGAAACAGAATTGGCTCTTGTGACACGTACGCTATGTGGGAACGCACGTCGGCCTGTTTGAGACTGTTAATGGCTTGGTTGTCGATGGTAATCTCACCGTCGGCAATGTCTATAAAGCGCAGCAGTAGTTTCGTAATGGTCGTTTTGCCGCCACCGCTCGGCCCGACGAGCCCGACCTTTTCGCCGGGTTTAATCTTAAAATTTAGATGCTGGAACAGCGGACGTTGCATATTCTCTGGGTAGTAAAACGTGACATTCTTGAACGCCACTTCGCCGCGGTGAATCCGGGCAGTAGCCGGGTTTGTGGGGTCTTTGATTTCGGGCTCAATCTGCAGAATGGCCGTCATTTCGGTCGCGTCGCCAAATGAACGGTTAACGTTGCGCATGATGCGGCTGAATTGCCACAGACGGCCGACGATTGCCTGGGTATAGCTGAGTGCTAGGTAGAGTACGCCCACGTTGACGCCATAGGTCGTGGTCGCCAGCAGCCCAAACAAAAAGGCCAGTATTTGAAATCCATTGGTCTGGGCATGGCTAATTGCCTCGGTTTTGAGAACTTCAATCGACAGTTTACGCATTGCCTGATGCACACGGTTGGTAGCTTTTTCGAACCGTTTTTGTTCGTAACTCTCATGGGCGAATGCCCGGATGGTTCCTACATTAGCCAAGGCGTCAGCTAGGGCAGCTGTTTGATCGCTCTCGGTGGCGGCTTCGGTGACGTTGTAGGGCATCTGGCGAACGACTCGGCGCGACATAATTGCTACGTAGACACTGGTGACTGCAATAAGAATAAGGGCGTATTTGTACGACACAAACAGCAAGACACCGATCGACAGGAAGAGCGAGACCAAACCGGGAATAATATTCCAAATGAATTCATCCATCAGCCGTTCAAAAGCACCTAAGAACTTATTGACCTGGGATACGAGTGCCCCAGAAAAACGGTCGGCATGAAACCGTTGGCTTTGGGCCTGCAGGTGCGCATAGACGTCGTTAGCGAGTTCGCGGCGGACTTTCTCTTCAAATGTCCAAACGCAGTAGGACTGGATGCGCCACAAAATCGCTCCAACCAGCATCGCCGTGGTAAAGCCTATAAAATAAGGTACAAATTCTGTAAACCGGAGGGTAGTGTGATGAGCATAGGCGAATTGTAATTTTGCAAAGGTTTTTGACACGATGAATGGCGGAATTATTTCTTGGGCGATGACAGCCAGAGCGGCCCCGCCACTGCCGAGGCCAAAGCTAACCCGGTAGCGCATGGAGTAGCGCCAAAATATTCTGAGTGACTGTTTGGTGGTGGATGATTTCATGGTTTAGTTTCCCGCGCCACGCGTGGAGCAGCGGTTGGGGGGTTAGTTAGTTAGCTAGTTAGTGAAGGTGATTGAATCAGTAACCACGGATAGCGGCTACATCAAATCGTAGGAAGTTTGACTGATACATTTTTTGGCCGCTCCGAGTTAATCTGCGCACGGCTTTTGGGCGTGCACAAAGTTGCTAAATAGTAGTTTCCATCCTATACTAAAGTCTTTGCGAATGCAATCGAATTAAGCTAAGCATGGTCCTACGCACGCCATTATGGAAACCGGCCCACATAACCAGTCTGATATTCAAGAAACTTCTTCTGACGACAAGAAGGAATCAAAGAAGTCTAAAAAGAAAGACGCCGAAAAACTCGGCGCCTTTGCGGTCGAAGCCAAGCCGGATCAAAAAGACAAAAAATCCTCAAATACATGGGAGCGTTTGAGCGACAGAGACACGCCGGCTAAAGCCGAGAAAAAGCTCGACAAAAATGAACGCTCAGACAATGATAAAACTCCCGAATTGAATACCGAAGCACCCCTTGAGTACTTGAGTGAGGTTGAGCTGGCTGCTGTCGCCAAAGACTTAGCCCGCGGCCGGCGCGATGAGCTGGCCGTAGAACTGGCGGAAGCCGCCGCCGACAGCCCGGCGGCCGACCAAGCCGAAGCCGCCGACGCTTTTTTAGCGTATGCCGAAGCTAGTGGCGACCTCGAAGCTGCTTTTGCATCGGCCTTGCAGGAATCCGAGGCTGAATCAGTCGACGATGGAGTTTCCCCGGAGGCTGAAGCCGGTGAGCAATCCGACGTGTCAGTACCAATCGAGCAGATTATTGACCCGCATCAGGCAGCCGAAGGCGAACTACCACTCTGGCCCAGTCGGAATGAGTCGACGCCCCAACTTGATACTGATGAGCCAGGGCTGCCGACCAGTGCCGGTGCCGGTCGGCCGCCAGTCACACCAGTGATTGGCGCTGGAGGAGGCAATTGGTTGCCTCGGCCACCTAGTAGCGGTGGTCCAGGCAATAGCTTCAATACGGTGCATTCTCCCGGTGTGGCTGCAAATCCTAACGTTATCTCAGTGGCAGCTGCCCATTCCAATGAGCGTCAAGCGCAGCTGCGCGGGCTGTTGGTCGGTGGGATTGTTGGTTATTTGATCGGCCGCCGTCGGGGTCGAATCAAAACCGAGAAGCGGTTGGTACCGGTTCAGCAAAAACTTGAGAAGCAAGTTCAGGGTCTCCAGACGATGTTGTTTGAGAAAGAAGGCCGCATTCGTCAAGCGGCGGCCGAACGGCGGCAGGTGGCGCTCAGTCCAGCCAGTGAGCGGCTGATCGTAACAACAGTCGAACAAAAGCGCACACCGCCAGTTGCGCTGCGGCCATCATCAGAGCGAATCGGTCACGTATTGATGGCGGCCGAAGGTTTTGCTTCGCCGCGTGAACTCGCCCCCTTTATGCGACCAATGTCCGAGAAACGTCCGGTCACGAATGCGACTCCAGAGAATATGGCCGCCGAGAAAATCTCTGTCGAAAAACGCGTTAGTGTGATGCCGCGCGCCGAGTTGTTGGCAGTCAGCGAGACTATCGTTGTCGAGGGAACTACTCTGCGCCAAATTTATGAAACACATCTGATTGGCGAACGGGGGCTACGGCGCCTCGTTGCCGAGCACCTCGGCGGCGGTGACATGCCGCGGGCGCTTAAACGGGAGCTTGTGGAGCGCGAGATAGATTTTGAACGCGATCCGGTGCTACGTGATCGGGCTCGCGCCAGTCTGAATGGTGGCGGCAAAAGTGCCCTTAATACCCTCGTGCAGCAGGCCGGAGCCATGGCCGTGCTCGAAGACCAAGCTCAAGTGGCGAACCAGCCACCAGTTGCAACTGCCAAACGAGGCAATGCGACCATGCACACGACTACTCGTCGAGCCGCCGACATCGCGCTCATTAGCATCATTACCATTTTGCTGGCATTTATTATAGTGCTGCTCACTCGTGGCCAATAGCAGGTATAATAAGCTCCATGCAGAAGATTATCCTCTACTATAAATTCACCCCAATCAGTGACCCGGTGGCCGTCCGGTTGTGGCAGCGGACGCTGGGCGAGAAGCTCAACTTACAGGGCCGAATCCTGCTGTCTCAGCACGGCATCAATGGCACACTGGGCGGTGAACTGGCCGATCTGAAGACCTACATCAAAGAGACCAAGCAACATGCTGCCTTCAAAGACATGGTGTTCAAGTGGAGCGCTGGTGGCCGCGAGGATTTTCCCAAACTGGTTGTCAAGGTTCGCGATGAAATTGTGACGTTTGGCGCGCCGGATGAGATTAAGGTCGACGCCGACGGGATTGTCGGCGGCGGCCAGCGTTTGGGGCCGAAGCAAGTGCACGGGTTGCTGGCGACGCGCGGCGACGACGTCGTCTTTTTTGATGGCCGTAACGCCTACGAAGCGGCGGTCGGCAAGTTCAAAGGCGCAATCGTGCCGGACGTCGAGCATACCCGGGATTTTGCCAAAGAGCTCGATGACCCCAAGTATGATAGGCTCAAAGACAAGCCGATAGTGACGTATTGCACCGGTGGCGTTCGTTGTGAAGTGCTCAGTCTGCTCATGAAGAATCGCGGTTTTAATGAAGTTTACCAGCTCGATGGCGGCATCGCCAAGTACGGCGAAACGTTCGGCGACGACGGTCTCTGGGAGGGTTCGCTCTACGTGTTTGACGGTCGGATGGGCCATAAATTTAGTGAGCAAGCTATAGACATTGGCCGGTGCGCACATTGCGAATCCACCACCAGCAACTATGAAAATTGTGCCAATAAAACCTGCAACCGGTTGATGTTGGTCTGTCATGACTGTGCCAATGAAGCGTATTGCCCGACCTGTGTCGAAGCCCGAAAAACGACCGCAAAACGTTGCCCGTAACTTGTATATATTCTAATTTGTGTTAACATATATTTATGGACACGGACCCGAGCATTCACGATCTAAACCTCGCCCACGAGCGAGAGACTATCGTTGAGGCGGCTGCCAAAATTGCCGCTGTGCTTGCCCAGGCACACGGAGAAGAGCGCCCTGAACTGGTGAAGGCGGTCGACGACACCCTGCATGATGCCGGCGTCGTGGTCATCGACACTAATAGTGGATTCGAGGCCGAGAGACGGGGCAAGTACTTCGGCCGCACCCGCTCCCAAATTATCGAGATTATAGCCGCCAACGAAGAGCGTAGGCGTCGCAAACTAGCTGGCCTGCCAATGCTTCGCCGCCCTCAATTGTAAGCCAGACGTTTTTTAGCCGTTCACTTTTAGGGCCATCTGGCTGCGATAGTAGTTTTTTATGTAGAATTTGACCCCTGTTAAAGTTAGCATTATATTGACATGAGCACAAAGGTATTGACAAATACATATGTTTATACTATACTGCAACACAATCCAGCAGTTGCTGCAAGGGCAAGCTGTATGATCAATTGGCTAGAATGGAGGGTTCGCGCCAGGTGATCATGCAACTTATTTGAAGGTACTTCAAATTCGACTGCATGATGGACAACTGAACATTCACGCTGCCGTGGTGGCCGCAACATAGTGCTCAGCTGCCCTATACATAACGTAATGCAAACAGCATCGCTGGTTGCGCTGTGCCGATTGGGGCACGAGGAGTGGGCTATGGAAATAGCAAGTACAGAACAAGCTTCTAATTATTCGACTCTCCGAGAACAATTCTTCGGGGCTGATGCTGAGCGCGGCTCAATCTCCACGAAATTAGCCATGACAGTCGGCTCGGTAATAACTGCTGCCGTCGTGGGCGGATCGCTGGGAGCCGGCGAATACGCTCTCCATCACCCTCTAATCAAAACTGACGTTACCGTTTCGGCCGGCAAGGGAATGCTGACTGCCGTTAAATCACTCGCTCGACCCGAGACGTGCTACGGTGTATATCAAAACGATGTGACGGGTGCTTCGGCCGTATTTGAAAAGAAAGTTACCCTGCCACTGCTCGGCACGGTCGGCACCACTTATAAAGCAAGCTCAACGTTCAACGGAAACATTACGAGTAAAGTTTGTAACGACAGCATGGAAGTAAGCCTTCACTACAATGAAGCTACCGGTCGGTTTCAGTTGACGGTACCTGGCAGTGCGTTCCACACCGAGGTTTCTCGGACTAACCCCACCGTGAACGCCTTTACCCACGATAACGGGGCATTAATGATGATTCAAAGAAACTTTGAGAATGAGATCAATGTCTTGCCAAAACTACAGGCTAATAAGAGCGACGACTTGCTGGGGACGCTTGACGGGTATGCCGAATTGGCGGCTGATCAAACATCGGCCGAAGCCTGTGGCCCCAAAGCCTGGCCCTACCTCGAACCACTCTACGCAGATGGTCTAAAGCAACAACTAGTCGACGAAGCCGCTCGCTGGGATCCAAACCTCAAGCTGACCAAGGAAAAGATCGACGTTGAAGTGACGGGTGAGTTTAAACCTACAACCCAATATGACAAGCTGCTGGCGGACACCAAACCCCAAGCTGAAAAACACGGAGTTTCTTTTGCCTTGCCCGATCCCAACAAACTAGTTTGTACGGTCAGTCCAGATTTGCAAAAGGATCTTCAGTCAGCGGGTGCAACGAAATGAGTGGGCGCGACTACGATCGCCAGCCGCTCGCCGATGACATATTCGGTAGCAGTGCACCAACGCCAGAAGTTGGCTACAACGGTGCGACTCCAGCAACCGATCTGGGTGTGCCGTACCCAGCATACGCACCGGCTAACCGCCAACCATTGGGTGATGGCGAGCCGACGTTTTACGCGGCAGTAGCTGGACATGAAGATAAGCCGATCTTTATATATCCTGATGGTCGTAAGGTAGTTCGGGTTTCTCGCCTCGCTCCTGTAAATGATGTGCCCAGAACCGTAACCGAGACGCCTCACACCGCTCCAGCGGTACCAATTAATTCCCTTAGCCTTAATTTGAGACAAGGTTCAGATGGCGGTCTTTCCGGAGACTTCGATGTTAAAGGTCAGTTTATGAGTTTACTGGGAGGCTTAGCTGGAGTAGCGGCCCCCAACAATAGACAAATTGCGCCGGCTCGTCAGCTAGAAAGTAAAATTACCCCAACTCAGCCCACGCCGCAGCGCGTCGTAGCCCCGATGCCCCAACGCCCTATTGAAGCGGTGACGAGCAAAAATGATAACGACTGGTCTAGTAGTGAAACTGCGACCATTGCCAGCCACGGCCTTAAAAAGGTTATCAAGGCCGTCCTGCGACCAAGGTTGGCCAGTGCTGTTTTGGCGCTATCCGTGGCTGTTGCCGGGGGAGCGTACCGCCTCGAAAGCGGTGAACTACCAATTCACGGCAACCCCATAGCGGTTATTCAGTCTGATTATAATCAAGTCATTCATCACCCGTTACAAACCATAGCCGCTAAAATCGGAAGGTTATAGGAGTAGCGTAATGTTTGAAGCGTATCAAGAAGAACTACAGCCAAGGGATCAAACCTCGGTTCCCGCGTTGGCACCAATTGTGCGATCGGCCAGTCCGATTCGCCAACCGCAACCTCGTCCGGTTCATCCGAGCATAGAAGCTGACTATGATGAAATCGCGATCGAAGACTTTGGCGCTTATCTTGCTGCCCGCGAGCAGCGAGCCACCGAACAGCCAGCGCCAGCTGCGGCGCCCAGAGCCTCAGAAGTACCCAAGGCCGATATGGCCGATATCGACTTACACAATTTCCTGGGCTTAATTGGCACTTTTTTGAACAATAATGGCCCGGCACCAAGCGCTCTACCAGAAAACGTTCAAGACTCGGTCCAACCTGTATTCAGCGACGACGTAGCCTTGCAGTTTGTAGCCAAACGTCGTCTCAACATTAATCCTTTCGGGCGAATGAGTGCCAAGACGACGGAGCTGATCGGCAATCACTCGTCTCGTCGTACATTCGCGGCTATTGGTAGCCTGGCGCTCATGGTTTTGGCCGTCAATGCCCAATCACACCGTGACCAGACCCAACCAAGCCAAGTGCGGCTGGCCGCACCTGCAATTCTCATCAATCAAGGTGCAGACATAGCGTGGTTAGACGTGCGAAGTCAGGCAACGGTGCGCATACCCGTCGCCGGTTTTTCAAAACCGTTGTTATTCAAAGAAAAGGGCAAAGCCATCGAACCGGCCACAACCCTGAATGATTCGATCAGTATCACGCTGGCCCCACGCCTCGATAAAAAAGGTAATGCGCTGCCAATCGCTGTCGTCAAAAATGCCGATACGTTTGAGATTGACCGTTCAAATATCGAAGTCATCGCCAACTTTGACAACTTTTTAGGCCTCAACATTGATTGCAGTAAAGATGCGACGACCGTCAATCGCTATTGTGTCGCCGGTTCGCCCGTCAAACTGCAACCCAGCGGTAACTTCAAAGCTGCCACCGCCAACCAACTAAACGATCTCCTGACGACGCAAGGTAAGAACTTTGATACGTACTATCAGGGCGTAAAAGCTAAACTCGCGGTGGCCGACCTGGCCAAGGCCGAGCAAGGCGCCTGCGGCAGTGAAATATTTAGTCTGGCTGACCAGGTGATCAAATCCCTTTTGCAAAAGCAATCGGCCACCGCAAAGATACAGTTCGCCCCCAATAGCCACTATCCGTCAATCAGCCAAGATTACGCCGCCAGTTTTGCCGGTTTGGTCGCCCATAATGAATTTTCCATCGAGCGAGGCGACAGCCCGAATGCTATCCCAGACTCACTGCAATTCACCTGTAAAGTAACCCCACCAATCATTAAAGGAGTAAAGAAATGAACGAACTACACGAATTACCCGAACTGTACCCAACCCAAAATTCACAAGAAGTACTGAGCATGTTGCCGTATGACCACGCATCCCTTGAAGTAGCACTTGGACGATCGAAAGATTTTGTCGCCAATTATGCG
>JBBRZI010000026.1:0-16874 GCA_038236865.1 Saccharimonadales bacterium (SeqCode) | reverse complement strand
GTGCTGGAGAAAATTAACCGCTACGGCACCACCGTGCTGCTAACGACCCACAACGTCGAGGTCGTCAACAAGCTCAAGCGCCGCGTCGTCACGTTGCAGAATGGTAAAATAGCCAGCGATCGCGCTAACGCGGAGTATCACGGGTAACATGCAACGTCGCTGGACAACCTTTCTTCGCATTGTGCACACCGGTGTCGTGAACTTTATTCGCAATACTTCGCTGGCAGTTGCCGCCATGGCTATCATGACCGTGACACTGACGATTATTCTGTTCTCGATTATCGCCAATGCCACCTTCACGAACACCGTCGCCCAAATAACCGACAAAATTAATATCTCCCTATACCTCAAAGACGACGTTACGCCAGTTCAGACCAAAACACTGCTTAAGGAGCTACGGGCCTTGCCAAACGTCCAATCAGTAACCTACCTCACCAAAGCCCAGGCATTGCAGACGTACATGCGACAAAACGCCGGCAACGAACAGTTGCTGAAGGCCATAAACTCCACTGACAACCCATTACCGGCGACCGTCCAAGTAAAACCCAAAGACCTGAACAAAATCAATGACATTCGCACGTATATTGGAAAGCCGGCCGTAGCGGCTTTGCAGTCAGACCCTGCCTCTGATAGCGGCGATCGCCGGGCCGCCATCGACAAGATCACTCACGCTACCAATATACTCAGGCAAGCCGGGGTTATCGCGGTGCTGGTGTTTGCGCTCATTTCGGTGCTTATCATTTTCAATACCATCCAGATGGCGATCTTTAACCGGCGCGACGAGATTAAAATTATGCGTCTGCTGGGCGCCACGACTTGGTTCATACGGGGCCCGTTTGTGGTTGAAAGTATCATTTATGGCCTCTTGTCGGCCGTCATGTCCTTACTCATCATAAATGCGATTTTCGTGACCGCGTCCGGTTCGTTGCAAGCGACAAGTTTGGGCCTGCTCGACATCGGTTATAGCCAAACCTATTTCCAAGCTCACTACTGGGGGCTCTTGACCATGCAACTGATGGTCGGTATATTTATAGGTGCTGCATCGTCTGTCATTGCCACACAGCGTTATCTCAAATTTAAAGTGTCAAAGAAATAACCAGTGCGAACAGTAGCTAGATTGTTCGTTGCCGGTATTAATGGTCTGACCCCTTAGGGGGCTGCACCGGAACAGGGGATGGGATTGAAAAGCTTGCGTTTAAATGGTATATTACGGGTGTTATTAGTTAACACAAAAAGCCAAAACAAACCCATGAAAATAACTTCACTCCATTCGCTCTCGAATAAAGCAAAAATTGTGACGTTCGGTTTCGCGAGCCTCGTGCTCGTAGGGGCTAGCCTGGTATCTGGCATCAAGACGGTTTTGGCCGACGCAACTTGTGGCTCAATCTCAGATTGTACCGCCCAGATAAATACCAACAACAACGCTGTCGCACAGCTGCAGACGGAAGCCGCCAGCTTTCAGGATGCAATCAACCACTTAAACGCGCAGATCGGGCAACTGCAATCTGCAATAAATGACAGCACCACTCAACAGAACAAGCTCCAAGATCAAATTATTGCCGCGCAGCAGGAAATTGCCCGTCAGAAAGCGATACTTTCGAGCGACATAAAAACCATGTACGTCGACGGCACTCCAACTACCATAGAAGTACTGGCCACTAGTAAAAACTTGAGTGAGTTCGTGGATAAGCAAGAGTATCGGACTGTTGTTCAGAATAAGCTTCAAGAAACATTGAAAACAATCGCCGCATTGCAAATCCAACTTCAGTCACAGAAGGTAGAGGTTGATGCCTTACTTGTCCGCCAGAACGGCCAAAAAGCCGAGCTCGCAACGGCCTACTCGCAACAGGCAAGTCTTTTGTCCTACAACGAGGGGCAGCAGAGTAGCTACAACGCGCAAACGGCGGCCAACCAGGGCAGGCTGAATGCGCTTATCGAAGCGCAGCGTCGGGCAAACAACAGCACTACGAGTGGGGGTTACTACTTTATTCGCTTCCCAGGCTCTGTGGGCGGTTTTGACCCCAGTAATTACCCGTACGCCAACGCTGGTTTTGGTATGAGCACAGCGCCAGGCTGCGTCGATAATGACGGCCCCGACCAATGGGGCTACTGCACGCGGCAGTGCGTCTCCTACGCTGCTTGGGCAGTTGAAGCATCTGGCCGATCAGCGCCGATTAATTATGGCGATGCCAAGACTTGGGTCGGTGAGGCCCGGGCTCGTGGCCTGCTTGTTGCAAGCCCGCAGCATGGTGATATCGCCATTAGCACCGCCGGCACATGGGGCCATGCAATGTACGTTGAATCAGTCAGCGGCAACCAGATTTTCGTCTCACAGTACAACGCTCAGTTGAACGGTCGACTATCAACCCAGTGGCGTACCTACCAATAACCAACGTTTTCTTAGCATCAGCTGAAGGGGATCGCGGAAACTCCTTTTTGCTAGCGCTTAAACTGCTATACTAGGAAGAATGAATTTCAGGGACAACGAAGTGGCCGACCCGGCAACGCCACGGCGAAAAGGGAAGTGGCTCAAACGAGCGACGCTGCTCGCGCTCGTGGCGGCCATCTTTATGATTGGCGTCGGGGTTGGCGATGGCCGCATCAGCCCGTTCTATGCCAGCAATAAGCCGGTCGCGTCGGATCTGCCGGCCATGCTGGATTACTCGTCAGTCAGCCAAGTGTATCGGTCACTCAAAGATAACTACGACGGCAAAGTCAGCGCTGGGCAGTTAACCGACGGCCTCAAGCACGGCCTGGCCACCGCTACCAAGGACCCGTACACGGTTTACTTCACGGCCGCCGAAGCCAAAAGTTTTAATGACCAGCTGAATAATTCATTTAGTGGCATCGGGGCCCAACTAGAGCTAGATGGCAGCGGTAATTTACAGGTTATGTCGCCCCTCAGCGGGCTGCCGGCTGAAAAAGCCGGGTTGCGGGCCCAGGATATTATAGTCAGCGTCGACGGTCATAATACGAGCGGCGAATCGGTTGACGAAGCCGTGACAAAGATTCGTGGGCCAAAAGGCACCAAAGTCACCCTCCAAGTTGTTCGCAACAAGATCGAGCCGCTGACGTTTATGATTGTGCGTGATAATATTACGCTGCCAAGCGTCACGACCAAAACCCTCGATGGTAACATTGGCTACATTCAAATCAGCACGTTTGCCAATGATACGACTGAGCTTACCCAAAAGGCCGCTACCCAGTTTGCCGGCGACCATGTCAAAGGGATAATCCTCGACCTGCGCAACGATCCGGGCGGTCTGCTCGAAGCCGCCGTCAAGGTCTCCAGCTTGTGGGTACCCGAAGGCAAAACGATCCTGCAAGAAAAGCGCGGAGCGCAGGTTATGCAGAATTACTACGGCTTGGGCAGTAATACGCTCAACGGTATTCCTACGGTCGTCCTCATCAACGAAGGTAGCGCCAGCGCCTCCGAAATCACTGCCGGTGCGCTGCACGACAACAAAGCCGCTTACCTGATTGGCACCAAGAGCTATGGTAAGGGCGTCGTCCAGCAGCTGATCAACTTTGGTGATGGTTCACAGCTCAAAGTTACCGTCGCCAGCTGGTACCGGCCCAACGGCCAGAACATCAACAAAAAGGGGATTACCCCCGATCAGGTAGTCAAGCTTACCGATGCCGACATCAAAGCCAGCAACGACACGCAGCTTAAGGCCGCCCAAGCCTACCTTAATAAATAGTTGGATAGTTGGATAGTTTTTATAGCCGGATAGTTGGCTCGAGCTGTAGCTCACTATCTCACTATCTCACTATCTCACTATCCAACTACTTGTAGCCGGGCCGAGAGTACGTTAAGATAAGGTGAAATAAGAGGGAGCAATGGTGGCAGACAAGCGGCCGACGAAGTATGTATTTGTAACTGGTGGTGTGCTTTCCGGACTCGGAAAGGGTATCACCGCCGCCTCAATCGCTAACCTACTGAAGGCGCGCGGTTTGCGCGTGAACCTCCAAAAATGTGATCCGTACCTGAATGTCGACGCCGGCCTGCTCAACCCGCGCGAACACGGTGAATGCTTTGTGACTCGCGATGGCGCCGAAACGGACCTCGACCTTGGCCACTATGAGCGGTTTATTGATGAGGAGCTGACGCAGGCCAGTAGTTTGATGAGCGGCCGAGTTTTGCTCAAAGTTATCCTGGACGAGCGGGACGGCAAGTACGAGGGGCGTTCTGTCCAGATTATTCCCCAGGTCACGACCGCCATCCAAGACTACATCGTCGAAGCCGGTCACACCTTCGATGTTCACTTGGTTGAAATTGGCGGTACGGTCGGCGATTATGAGTCACTCAGCTTCATCGAGGCCATTCGGGAATTTGGTTTGCGGGTGGGGGCCGAAAACTGCCTCTACGTCCATGTCGTTTATTTGCCATACCTCGGCGCGAGCCAAGAAACCAAAACCAAGCCAGCCCAGAACTCCGTGCGTGAATTACGGGGGCTCGGCATCGCGCCGGATATTTTGGTTGCCCGAAGCGAAGAGTTAGCCCCCACAAGCGTGCGCAGCAAATTGAGCTTGTTCAGTGGTGTGGCCGAAGAAGCCATTGCCTTATTACCCAATGCCGCCAGTATTTATGAAGTTCCCTTAACGCTTGAAGACAACGGCATCGCCGACGTCATCGCGCGGCGCCTCGGCCTCGATCCAGCTAAACCGGATTTGGCCGAGTGGCGTGACGTCGTCAAACGAGCCACCACTACTTTTGACAAAACAGTCACCGTCGGTCTCATCGCCAAGTACATGGATAACTCGGACGCGTACATGTCGGTGCTGGAGGCTCTCAAGGCTGCTGCCTGGTGGAACGACGTTAATCTCAATATTGTTTGGGTCGACGCCGGTAAGCTAGACGAAACCGATGGTGTGGCCGACGGCTTGAAGTCTTACGACGGTATCGTCGTGCCGGGCGGCTTCGGTATCCGTGGCGTTGAGGGCAAGATCAAAGCGGCCCAGTTTGCGCTCAGCCACAAACAACCCTACCTGGGGCTTTGCTATGGCTTGCACATGGCCGTCATCGCCGCCGCGCGCACCTATGGCCTCACCGGTGCCAACACCACAGAAGTCGATCCGGCGACGGCTGACCCAGTCATTGCTACAATGACCGACCAAAAAGGCAAAGAAAACACCGGCGGCACGATGCGCCTTGGCGATTATGACTGCGAACTCACGGCTGGCAGCCTGGCCGCCAAATGCTATGGCACAGTTTCGATCGTTGAACGCCACCGCCACCGTTATGAATGTAATAACGACTATGTTGCCCAGTATGAGCAGTGGGGCATTCGCGCCGTCGGTACCAACCCCAAGACCGGTCTGGTCGAGGTTATCGAGGGCATTGACCATCCATTTTTTGTAGCCAGCCAGTTCCACCCCGAACTCAAGAGCCGACCCAATCGGCCGCACCCTTTATTTGACGGTTTTATTAAAGCAATATTGCAAAAGAAGCTGAAGTAAGTTAACGTAAACAGTATGGAACCTACACAAATACCTCAAACGCCGGACCCGAACACACCCCAACCTGGTGTGCACCCAAAGCGTATTTTACTCGTCGAAGACGATGATGCCCTAGCTAATGTCTATCTGACGCGCCTGCAAGCCGAAAATTTTGAAGTCCGCCGGGTCGCCAACGGGGAAGACGCGCTGGCGTCCGCCATTAGCTTCCGCCCCGATCTCGTGTTGCTCGACGTGATGATGCCCAAAGTCAGCGGTTTTGATGTCCTCGATATCCTACGCAACACGCCAGAGACTGCCAATCTCAAAGTTATCATGCTGACGGCCCTCAGCCAAGACAGCGACAAAGAGCGGGCCGAAAGCCTCGGCGCCGACGATTATCTCGTGAAGTCACAAGTTGTTATCGCTGACGTCGTCGATCGCATTAAGCACCACCTCAACGTCACCTAGCTCAGTAATAGTCATCGGAAAATACACACCTGTCCTCGGTCGGCACGTGTAAGTAACTACCTGACCAGTTAAGGTTACCCATGATCAATATACCAGAATCTGTCGGACCATTCACCGTATCTTTCGATCCTCAAACGATCGCCGACCAGCAGCGGGCTTTGGGTGCAGAATGGGCCCAGCACTACACGGCGGGTCTGTCGCAAGCCGATCGGGCCGAGATCGGTCTCCGAAACCCGTTATTATATCTTGAGGACGGTAACCCGAGCCAGTTACCACCTGACCTGCAAGTCCGTTGGACGGAGTTACTCGAATTAGGGGATGCCGTATACGGCACAGTCGCGACCGATCAAACCAGATGGGCGCCGGGGGTGACGGGGTTGGCCCGCTTACGGTCGTGCATTGCCAGCAACCGCATCAAACCTGAACTTCGCGGCGCAGTCGCGCACGTCCTGCAGACGGCCTCCGAGCTATTTGCTGATTCTGTAGTTATCGTGCCCGGCGATACGGCGTTCTTCGCTGGCAACATTGTTGGTATGGCATCGTGGATTCGTGCACCCCGCACCGCCGACCAAGCCCAAGTCGCTTGATACTGCTCCGTCGCTCAGATACGCATAATTAGCTTGTGCCATTGGCCAGGGCGGGCGGAGGCCAAATCGTAGATTGCGAGTTCAAAGCAGCCGCTCCATATAATTGACTTGTTAGACAAATTATGCTAATGTTTTAATAGGTAATAAAACAAATATGTCTAATTTTAACCAATATCCACCAACCAACCTCGAGCTAGCTCCCCAAACCTTTGACTTGCGCCGCGTGAATGCTCGTCCCGAACTGCTGGCCCCCGAGCAATTGAGCGTCCAAGATTTGGGTCAAAACCCGCTAGAGATTGATATCACCAATATGCCGCTCATCGATGAGCAAACGGGGCTAGCGGGTATTATTGACGCCGGCGGTGTACCGATTAAGCTCTATGTGTTTAAGGACGATCACGGTAATGTTGTTCCTGACTGGGTGATGCTCACCGATGCCGGGTTCGATGATCAAGAAGAAGCCAGCCACGATAATGTAAAACTACCGCTCGTGAGCCTAACTGCCGACAAGGGAACCGTCAATTTTGGACGCCAAGAGTCTGGTGCGGGCCGCCTCGGACTCGATGATTCTAAAGTATCACGCCGCCACTTTAGTGCCAGTATTTCTGAGGGTATATTACGGCTGAGTGACCTGGAATCATCAAACGGTACGAGCGTTGTCACATCGGCCGAAACGAACCGAAGCCAACGCGCCAATAAGCTCGGACGGCAGCTCGGACGGACAGCTACTACCGAAGCCATACCGCTGCGAACTCCGGAATTTTCAGTCGGCAACATTAAGTATCAAGTTGAAGGGGCTATCCCAACCACTGGCCGCGGCGATATGTACGTTGTTAGCTCTCGTGACAAAAAGGGGAACGCGCGACGCTTCATGGTCTATACATCGGTGTCAGAAGGAAATCTGCGCAGTTCGCAGGGCTTTGAAGAGGTACGGGTAGGTGGAATTCGCCAGAAGCGGCAAATGAAGGGCGCCGAAATGAGCAGCGCCGCGCAGTATACGCAGGATACCCAGCTCAATCCGGACTTTGCAGCTAAACTCCTTGAATCGATCGACGGGGTAACGGGGTTACCGTTAGCCAGCCAAGAGGATTACGTACACGACGAAGCCGCCGCGACCACATTGTTTAAAGACTTTGAGTCAAACTGTGACGTCTACTCACTGCCAGACGCTAAGCTCGCCAAGCTGCTCTTCCGTTTGCCCGCTGGCCGGCTCTCAAAGGCTGACCTCAGGGAGTACCTGGGCGGTGACGCTACGCAGCTAGCGGCTTACGTGCAGCGCATGAATACCGCCCTCGAGCAAAGCGGCATGGTACCGGATTTCTCGGCCAAACCTTCGCAAAGCCGGGTCGACATGCACCCGATACTGGGTAGCGTGACTCGTGAAGTCTACACGAAGTCGGGTGTTGAGTGGCACATGAAACGTGATCAAACCGGCCGGGTCTGGATTGATAGAATTCGGAGCGTAGATAATGAAGCAACGCCGTTCGGTACCGATAAAGCCCTACTATATTCTGGCATCCTTACCTCAAAACCACTCGAGTACAAGACGCAATCAGATGGGCTACCGGCCACGATGCGTCAGGAAATGGACGGTTACTATGCCGACATTACGCCACTCTTGGCAACGTTTGCGCCAATTAGGCAGTACCGTGACCAACGCGCCCGGAGTTAGTAGTATCGTCACTTAACTTTTCAGTGCGGCAAACCATACGCGCGCCAGACTGGTCGCTAACCATTAAGATAAACCCGTGATAGGGTGTTATAATTGACACATGAGCGAGTTTAGGTCTAAGAATACGTATGAGTATGCTACCTATGTTGTGCCGCTTGCGGCGATGGCACTGCTTTTAGCGGGCTGTAGCCCAGGAAAAGACAGTGTCGGGGCCTCGGCGGTTAAATCGGCTGCGCCCACGACCAAAACTGCCGAAGTTGTGTTGGTTCAATCGGATCTATCGCCACTGATTGGCTCGGCCACCACCTGTCCCCGCGGTGGTCCGCGGCCATGTGCGACTTTGTTCTACCATCAGCCAGCTCGCCAAACCGGCGGCTATGCTAACGCCTACGAATTACCAGCCGGCGCCAAGTGGCCGCTCGAGGGCAAGCACGAGGTAACGATAGTCTGTCAGGTTGCGGGAGAGCCGATCAGCGGCGCCGATGGAAAGGCAAGTACCATCTGGGATGTTGCTAGAATACCCGTACCCGCCGATCCTGTGCATCGTAATGACTTCGTGAATAAAGAGACGTTGCAGCTAGCGCAGGCGGCCGCACCGGGTTTCGGCGTTGAGAAGACTGCGGCTGGCCGGGTTATGGTAATTTATCAATATGGTGCCGATAAGCTCTTGGGTGATGCCGGCGTATTCACTGAGCTGGCTGCCTGTACTCCAGCCGAGAACCCCGGTAATTTCCCGCCGGTATCATAAAAACACCCGGAGTATCCGGGTGTTTTTATGGACGAACAATTTTTCTAGACGACGGTGACTTCGGTGCGGCGAACGCTACGGCCGCTGAAGGTGCGGACCTTACGGCTGCCGAACGTGACGATACCGTCTTTAGCGGCGTGGATGGTGTAGTTGCGGCTGATGCTCGTGCCGACGCCACCCCGCTTGCTGAGGCCGACTTGGCGGACGATGACTTGGCCGACTTTGACTTTTTGCCCACCGAATAGCTTGACGCCTAAGCGCTGGCCGGGTGAGTCGCGGGTATTTTTGGCTGTACCGCCAGCTTTCACATGTGACATAGATTCTCCTTTTGTGGGCGGTTCAACGAGGGCGGCGCATTACTGCGTTGTCAGCTCCGGTGCTGCTTCACCGTACGTTTCGTACGGCTCCGTGCGCTCCTCGCTGTCGCCTTGTTCTGCATCCACCCACGTTAAACCTTAACAGTGTGGGGACACATTACCGCTTTGTTAATATTAGGAGCTCGCGGGCGACGATTTGGTCTGGCCGATAGTACAGCAGGGAATCGTCGGAGGCGTGCTCAAAACTCACTCGATTATAGCCCATTTCGCTAATCTGGTCAACCAGGGGTAGGTGCTTAAATTGATTGGTGCGGATTTGCCACGCCGGGATCGCCAAACAGAAACGGGTGCCCGCCGGGACTTGCGCATGAATATTCTGCAAAAAGCGCTTGATGATTAAGTTGCAGTCGCTGGCGGTTTGGGCGAGGATTTCGGCCGGTGGCTGGGCGGTGAAGGGTCGTCCAAGGTAAGCCTCGGCCGCGACGAACGCTACGGGTGGTGCCCAGGAGTAGGCGGTGGCGTCACCGACTTCGAGCCGCGGCTTGAGTGCATCGAGGCGGTAGGTTTCCTCGAGCCAGTCGAGATTGCGCTTGGTATAGTCGACCATACGGGCCTCAAGATCAGAGCCATAGATGTCGTAGCCCATCAGGGCGGCCTCCTGCAGGAGGACACCGGTACCGCAGAACGGATCGAGTACGGTTTGACCGAGATGGGGCTGGGGGATGATTTGGTCGGCTGGTATGTCGCAAATTGACGACATTTTGTCTGCAGGCAGCGGTCCAGTAGCTAAGTTAACGATGATCTGGGCAAGTTTAGGGGGCAGCATGCCAACGCGGGCGTCGCGTTTGGGGCGTTCACGGTCACGTAGGGTGTAGCTCGAGATGTCTTGAACGCGGACGGTCTGGGCGATGATGGTTTCGGAACCGTCACGCAGCAAGACTAGCTCCCAGCCGGTCGGCCCGGTGAGGTGGTTGTGAATGACTTGGGCACTGTTGAGCTCGAGCTCTTTGTTGGGCACCAGGCGGACTGATCGGCCGAGTTTGCGGATGGCCTTTTTGAGATTAAGACCGGTCGCCTCCAGGGTGCGGACGTTGACATCCAGCCCTTGGACACTCAAGCCGAGCTGCATTTTGCCTTCGGGCATGCGGGTGGTGTGCTCAGGCGATGATTTGACCAAAAAGCGTTCAATTTCGCGCCACTGCGTTGTTTTGAGCGTGGTCAGAACTTTGCAGAATTTGACAGCGCCGCCGAGACGGTCAAACGCGACGAGGCAGGGATCGATGTCGAGCAGGGCGGCTTGCGCACCAATCGGGCGGACTTTGGCGGGCCCGTAGAGGCTTTCGAGTTCGGCGAGGGCCAGAGCCGGTTGGCGCCCCAGGACAATAAGACTTTGCATGGAACCCATTTCACATCTCCTTTCGATAGTGAAAGTCAGCCTGGTGAGTGCTCGGCAGCAGTTCTTGAGAGATACCGTACCTATTAGTACGGTATCGAACAAAACTTTTGGCTGGTGCCGCCAGGCTGACTTGGAACAGAGAGGAGATGTGGGATGGGTTCATGGTAATAGTATACACAGGTATGGGGGCTTTGCCGTGTGCTCACTCGGCGGGCACATTGAGTTATAATGGGGCGATATGAGCGAAACGTCTTACTTCAAGCACCACTGGAAGCTGATATTGAACTGGGTGACGCTGGCAGCCTTAGCCGTTTTGATTTACGCGAGCCGGGATCAATTGGCGGCCACAATCGGCAACCTCGGGCGCGTCAATGGTTGGGCGCTACTGCTGATCTTCCCGGTCGAATTTCTCAATTACCACGCCCAGGCCCGGCTCTATCAGCGGCTGTTTCGGCTGGTCGGCAATAAGCTGTCATACAAATTCTTGTTTCGGACATCACTTGAACTTAATTTCGTGAATCATGTGTTCCCGAGCGGTGGCGTCACCGGGATATCATACTTCAGCCTGCGGTTTCGCCAGGGGGATGATATATCGGCCGGCAAAGCCACGCTTATCCACATTATGAAGTTAGCCCTCACATTTTTGTCGTTCGAGCTGCTTATCATTATTGGGCTGCTGAGCCTGGCGATTATGGGGCGCGTCAGCAACTTGACGATTTTGGTGGCGGCTTCGGTATCGACACTGCTGCTGGTCGGTACGTTTGGTTTTGCCTACATTGTGGGCAGCAAGCGGCGCATAAATGGTTTCTTCACGGCGGTTACGCAAGGGTTGAATCGCCTCATTCAAGTGGTGCGACCCAAATATCCCGAGACAATCAGTATTAATAAAGCCAGGGGTGTTTTTAACGATTTCCACGATAACTACCAACAGCTTAAGGCTAATTTGAGTGATCTGAAAGCTCCGTTCTGGTACGCTTTTCTGGCCAATCTGACGGAGGTCATGGCCTTGTATGTTTTCTACATTGCTTTCGGCCACTTGGTAAATATCGGCGCGGTGATTTTGGCTTATGCCGTGGCTAACTTTGCCGGGCTCATTTCGGTGCTGCCGGGCGGGATCGGTATTTACGAGGCGCTGATGACGGCCGTGCTGGCGACCGCCGGCGTGCCAGCCGGGGTAAGCTTGCCAATTACGATTATGTACCGAGTCGTCAACACGCTGATTCAGATCCCCCCTGGCTATTATCTGTACCAACGGGCCATTAGCCGGGGTGAGCCAGAAGTGGTCCGGCCTAGGTGACGCCTGATAGCGACCAGCTGGTGGTTAGTGTCAGCGAATTCGTGGCGCTGCTCAACCAGACGTTGGATTTTGCCTATCCGAGTCTCGTTATTACCGGCGAGCTGGCTAATTTGCGGGTCAGCAAAAACCGCTGGGTGTATTTTGATCTGAAAGATGCCGAGGCTTCGGTCAAATTTTTTGGCACGGTCTATCAACTGCCCGGCCCGCTAGAAGACGGCATGCTGCTTAAAGTGCGTGGTTCGCCGCGCTTGCACCCGTTGTACGGCTTTAGTGTTACCGCGCAAAATATCCAATTGGCCGGGGAGGGGACGATTCGCCGTGCCGCCGAGCTGCTGAGGCTCAAACTGACCGCCGAAGGTTTATTCGCCCCCGAGCGTAAGCGGCCTATTAGCTATCCGCCGCGCCGAATTGGGCTGATCACCTCGCGCCAGTCGGCAGCCTACGCCGATTTTATTAAAATTTTGGCTGCTCGGTGGGGCGGGGTCGATATCGAGTTGGTCGACGTGCAGGTACAGGGCGAGCCGGCCGTTGGTCAGATTGTCGCCGCAATTGATCAGTTTAATTCTCAGGCCGAACCACCCGATGTGTTGGTGTTGATTCGGGGCGGCGGCAGCGCCGATGACCTGGCCGCCTTTAGTAGCGAGCAGGTTACCCGGGCGGTGGCGGGGAGCCGCGTACCAACGGTGGTTGCGATCGGGCACGAAATCGACCTCAGCCTCGCTGAGCTGGCGGCCGATTGCCGGGCCAGCACGCCGTCTAACGCCGCTGAGCTGTTGGTACCTGATCGAGCATCGGTGCTGACGCAACTCGAAGACACCGGGCTGCAATTGGGCCGTTACGCCCAAGCGGCGTTCACCGAAGCCTACCGGCAACTCGTAGAAGCTAAAACCGAGTTGGCGTACCAGACCGACCAGTTATTGGGCAATGAATCGTTGTGGCTGCAGGGTCAGCAGCAGTTACTACGGGCGCTGAGCCCCACGGCAATTCTGCGCCGCGGCTACGCCATCGTCCGAGCGGGCGGCAAAGTCGTTCGCCGAGCGGCGAACCTGAGGCCGGGTGATATAGTAGATATACAATTAGCCGACGGCACAACCAGTGCCGCTATTTCTAACACTACAAAGGCATAGGGGGCTCGCGTGGCAACTAAAAAACCAATCATTGAGTACGTGAGCCTTAAGGCTGAACTCGACGGCGTGATGGCTGAACTCCAGCGCGAAGATCTCGATGTTGATATCGCCCTCACACAGTATGAACGGGGTCTCGAGCTCGTTTCGCAACTTGAAAAATACCTGACAACTGCCGAGAACCGGGTAACTGAGCTCAAAGCTAGGTTTAGCGCTTAGGGTGACTTGGCTAATTGTCGCTAGTTTCGGGTTCATGATTTGCTTTGGGGGTGTACTGTTCGTCGGAGCGCCGTACTTGCCGACTTTGACACCGCAAGTTGTTGCCGCTCTAGCCTTGGCTGATTTGCAGCCTGGTCAAACACTGCTCGAGCTTGGCTGTGGCGACGGTAAGGTATTGCTGGCGGCGGCTCGGCAAGGCTACCAAGTGGTGGGGTATGAACTGAACCCGTTACTGGCGGTGCTGGCCTGGGCGCGCACCCGGCGTTACCGACGACAGGTCAGGGTAGTCTGCGCCAATTTTTGGCGGGCTTCGTGGCCACCGGCCGATGCGGTCTTTACCTTTCTCCTGCCCAAATATATGACCAAGCTGGACGCCAACATCACGCGCAGGATGCAAAAACCTGTCAAACTCGTGAGCTTTGCTTTCACCATCCCCCACCGGCAGGTTGACGCTGAGAAAGCCGGCGTCTATCTGTACCTCTATACTTAGTAGGTAGGGATTAATAGTTGGTAGTTGGTAGTTGGGGGGGAGCTGCAGCTCCCCCCAACCCCTAACTACTAATCCCTACCTACTAACTACCAACTACTGCCGCGTGGGCTTGCACAAACCGCTAATGTTGCGTACCATTAAGGCAAATGAAGCATAACCAAAATGGTTCAATTAATATTCTGTTAATCCCATTTATTTTGGCAGTCGTATTCATGATCGCTGCGATTGGGGCCGGTGCCTGGGCCTACAACGGTCGCCAAGATTATAAAAACAATGTCGATCAAAAAATTGCCGCGGCGGTTGAAATCGCCAAACAACAAGAGAGCACCCAAAAAGACAATCAATTCGCTGAAGCCGAAAAGAAACCACTCAAAACCTACAGTGGCCCCCAGGCATCCGGCAGCCTCGTTATTAAGTACCCCAAAACGTGGAGCTCGTACGTCGACGATTCCAGCCTGGGCGGCACTCCGGTCGACGGTTTCTTTTATCCGGGCACTGTCCCTTCAATCACGGCTGCCAGCTCGATCTTCGCCCTGCGCGTACAGGTTTTGCCACAAGCCTACAGTGAAATCCTCAGAAGCCTCAAAGGTACCCAACAAATCGGCAAGATAACGGTCGACGCTTATGCATTGCCGAGCGTACCAAGTGTGATCGGCGTCATCGTGAATGGCCAAATCACTCCAGACAAAGATGTCAGTATGGTAATTTTACCGCTGCGCGATAAGACGATTGAGATTTCGACCCAAGGCACCCTCTTTAGAGATGACTTTACCAAAAATATATTGCCTAATCTAACTTTTTCGCCCTAAGTCGAACTTTCGTATTATTTTTTGATTCTTCTAACAAAATATGTTTTTTGTGCGCAAGATAGTGCTATACTTGCGGTAGTTTATGTAAGGGGTACAGAGGGCTATGGCAGGAGCAAATCTAGCGCCAGTTTTGTCGACTGAGCTATTGCTGAGCATCGCAGAGCAGGTTAAACTACCGCTGTTGCAAATCGCTCGCCAGGCGGAGCTCTCCGCGCTAACCGGTCGCCCGAATCTCGAAGAAATCCAAATTACGGCCGACAATGCCTTGCGACTTATCGACAATTATGTGCTCAGTGTGAGACTGAGCTATGAAAAAGAATTATTGGAAATGGAAGCCGTCTCGGTTTCATCGGTTCTATACGATACCGGCCAAGAGCTGAGTAGCCTGGCAAAAAGTTATGGCGTGAACCTCGAGCTCCATATTGGCGGCCGGTTTGGCACGGTCATGGCTCACCGGGTTGGCTTGCAGTCAGCCTTAGTAAGTCTTGGCTCGGCTTTGATTGAAGCGTTGCCGGCCCAGGAAGGCCCTCAATTGAAACTGCAGCTCGCCACGCACCGCTGTCGTTATGGTATTGTCGCCGGCTTGTACACCGATACCGAACAACTGACGACCGAAGCGCTGCGTCAGGGTCGGCGGCTACAGGGCAGTACCCGGCAGCCTCTGACCAATCTGACACACACCGCCGGGACCGGCATTTTTGTGGCCGACGCTATTCTGCGGGCGATGCAGCTCAAACTTAAAGTTTCTCGCCACCACCGGTTATACGGCCTGGGTGCTGTGCTCCAGCCTAATCACCAAATGCAACTCGTCTAGCCATGAATGTACTGCTACTCGAACCCGATCGTTTACTGGCTGATACCTATCGCCAGGCGCTCGAGTCGGCCGGCCATAGCGTCGTTATGTGCGCCAGTGCCCAGTCGGCCATTTACGCCGCCGACGAAATCAAACCGGATTTAGTGATACTTGAGCTCCAGTTAATCGGCCACTCCGGCATCGAATTTTTATATGAATTTCAGTCCTATGCCGATTGGCAAAACATACCAGTTTTGATTCAGTCGCATGTTCCAGCCGGGGAATTTGCCGGTAGCTGGAAGCTGCTGCAAAAAGAACTCAACGTGCGGGCCTATTTTTATAAGCCGATAACGACTATCCATACGTTGCTGAAAAGCGTGGCCGAGTTTGCGCCGCAAACCGCGTGAAGCAGATTCTAACCCAAGCCATCGTGCTGTCCCGGACCGACTTCGGCGAAGCCGACCGCATCCTCACATTGTTGACGGCTGATTACGGTAAATTACGGGTGATGGCGCGTGGCGTCCGCAAATCCAAAAGCAAACTGGCTGGTGGTATCGAATTGTTTAGTGTCAGTGACATAACGTTCATATACGGCCGCGGCGAGATCGGCACGCTCATCAGCGCACGCCTGTTGCGGCACTATGGCACTATCGTTACAGCAATCGAACGCGTGCAACTCGGCTATGATCTGATCAAGGTCCTCCATAAAGCAACTGAGGACGCGCCCGAACCGGAGTATTTTGGGCTGCTCGAGCAGGCGTTTATCGCGCTCGACCAGCCAGATATATCGGTTGAGCTGATTCGGTACTGGTTTTCGGCGCAGCTCCTGCGCTTGGCTGGCTATTCGCCAAATCTCACCACCACTAGCCAAGGCGTGAAATTGCAAGCTACCGAACACTACACGTTTAATTTTGATGATATGTCGTTCGAAGGTCGTCCCGACAGTCAGCTCGGTAGCGATCATATCAAGTTCTTGCGGTTAACTTTCGCCGGCCACCAACCGGCGGCTCTGAACCAGGTGAAGGGCAATCAACAGCTGCTGAGCGACGTAATCCCGCTCGTCCAGACCATGTTGGCCACCCAGCTTCAACGCTGACAAAACACTGTATATTATAAAAACAGTACACCATCTACCCGTGACGAGCGGTTAGCCCATCCGGTGCTGAGCGTTACTGAGGCGGCCGGGCCGAGCCCTGTCGCGCTATGCGGCCTGGAACAAATACTACATCCCGAAGATTTTTTTAAATTCAGATTTAGTTCGGGCATTTGCATTTATCCATGCTTAAGAGTTAAATAGCTTATTTAGTAATTGACCACAATGAAGGGGAGATGACTATGAACCGTTTACCACGTGCCGTAATTGGGCTGGGCGCCGGGGCGCTTATAGCTGTTCCGTCGGTGCTATTGGCCGAAAAAGTATTTGAAGGTTCAAACCAAACTGACCAGGTGCTGGAGTGTGCCCGCCACTTAGGGAATGAAGCTCTAGCCGGCGCGGTGGCGGGCAAGGCGACTGCC
>JBBRZI010000025.1:0-17118 GCA_038236865.1 Saccharimonadales bacterium (SeqCode) | reverse complement strand
GGCGCCAGTACCTTCAATGGCAACGTTGCCATCTCTGGCACCAACACCCTCACCGTCGGTACCGGCGCTACCACGCTCGGCGGCACCCTGGCTGTCACCGGCGCCACCACCTTAACCGGTGCCTTAACCGCCAACGGCGGCATCACCGACACTGGTAACTTTGCCCAAACTGGTCTCGGTACGTTCAGTACCGGTACTGGTGCCGTCACCTTAAACGGTGCAACCTCAGTATCCGGCACCAACACCCTCACCGTCGGCACCGGCGCCACCACCCTGGGCGGCACTTTAGCTGTCACCGGTACGAGCACATTCACTGGTGCGACTACTCACAATGGCAACGTAAGCGTATCCGGCACCAACACCTTCACCACTGGCACCGGCGCCGTCAAGCTCGGTGCCTTGGGTGCCGGCGTTGTCCAATCAGACGCTACTGGCTTGCTGTCTTCTGGCAACCTCACCGTCGCCAACGGCGGTACTGGCGCCGGCACGTTTACCCTCAATGGCATACTCTTTGGGAATGGCACTGGTGCCATTCAAGCTACTGCCAGTGCCAACAACAGCATTCTAGCTACCGGCGTCGCCGGTGTGCCTGGCCTGACCCAGACTCTGCCATCCGCCGTCCAGGGCAACATCACTAGCTTGGGTGCAGTAACGGCCGGTACAATCAGCGGTGCTTTTGGCTCGATCTCCACCGGCAACAACATCATCACAACTGCCACAGTCCAAGGATCAACGGTAGCCGCAACCGGTGCCTTACAGGGTGCCACCCTTAGTGTTAGTAGCGGCGTGTTCGCAGTAAATGCTACCGGCAACGTTACCTATGTCGCCAGCGCCACTACTGGTACCATCAATGTTTGTCAAAACGTCAGCGGCCAGTTGGCGGGCTGTAGCACGAGCTTTGAGACCACCACTGGTACCGACTTCATCCGCAATCAAACTGGCCAGCAAACCAACGCTAATTTCAACATTTTCGCCAGTGGCGGCGTCGCAGCGGTCATCCAGGGTGCGAGTGGCCAAGACATCACCCAATTCAAGAATAATGGCGGCACAACCGTCGCCAAGATCGACCAAAACGGCAACTTAACTGCACTCAACGGTACGTTTAGCGGCTCGAGTGCTATCAACAACGCCTCGGTCATCGGGGCAAGCCTCACGAACAGCAACGTAAGCGCCAGCACAATCACTCAAAATGATGTCAATGTTGTGCTGACTGGTACCAACAACGTTACCGGCGCAAACGTCTTAAATGGCATTAACTTCAAGAACGTCACGGCGGCTACCAACAACACCTTCAACGCGCTCAACGTCGGCACCGGCTACACCAGCTTACTCAGCTACAACGGCAATCCACTCATCTCTGGCGCTGGTTTGCTGCAGAATAACGCCATCGATGCGACGCTGACCTACAGCAATATCCGCAAAGTCGGTGTCCTCGACACCGGTTCAATCGCCAGCGGTTTTGGAGCAATCTCGACTACCAACAACATCACTACTACTGCCAACATCCAAGGTGCCAACCTCACCGCCACCAGTGCCGTCCAAGGTGCAACGGTTACTGCCACTGGCGCGCTCAGCGGCAATAGCCTCAGTGTCAACGCCGGTGCCTTTACCGTCAGTAGCACCGGCGCTATTTCGGCCAGCACGTCCATCAATACGAGTGGCAGTTACACCCAAACTGGTGTGAGCGCCAACACGTTTACCGGCGTTACCACATTCAGCGCCGCCGGGACGGCCTTAACGGTTGCCAACAACGCTACGATTACGGGCATCGGCACCATCGGCACTCTGAGTGTCAGTGGCAACGCCGGCGTCACCGGTACGCTCGCTGTCACTGGTGGCAGTACCTTCACCGCCGCCGCTACCTTCAACGGCGGATTGTCGGTGGCCAATAACAGTAACTTTACGCAAACCGGCATCGGCACACTAAGCACCGGTTCGGGCAATGTCAGCCTGAACGGCAACACCAGCGTTACGACCACCAACACCTTCACCACTGGCACCGGCACGGTCACGCTCGGCAGCCTGACGAATGGCGGCCTCGGCGGCGTCGTTCAGAGCAGCGGCACCGGTGTATTGAGCGCGGGCAACTTGTCGGTACCGAACGGTGGCACCGGCGTCACAAGCTTTACGACCAACGGCATCCTCTTTGGTAATGCGGCCGGAAACATTCTGGCTACGGCTGCAAGCAACGATAGTATTTTGATCACTGGCGCGACCGGTGTACCGCAGCTATCCCAATCCATCCCACTTGTCGTTCAGCTCAATACCACCAAGACAGGCGTGCTGATCGCCGGTTCGATCGCCAGCGGTTTTGGCACGATTAGTACTGCTAACAACATCACCACTACCGCCACCGTGCAAGGCAATATCCTCAACGCCGCCGGCGTCGGTGCGGTTATCCAATTGGGTGGCGCGGACATCAACACGGCCGGCACGCTCACCAATGTCGCCTACATCAACAAGTCGAACACCTTCACTCTCGCCAATACTTTCAGTCAAACAGTAGCCTTTGGTAACACGACGACCTTCACCGGCCTCGGCACCTTCAATGGTGGTGTCAGCGTCGCCAATAACGCCAACCTGACCCAAACCGGCACCGGTACCTTCAGCACCGGCACCGGCGGCGCCACCTTCAACGGCAACACCTCTATTAGCGGCATCAACACTCTCACGACTGGCACCGGCGCCATTACGCTCGGCTCCCTGACTAATGGCGGCCTCGGCGGCGTTGTTCAGAGCAGCGGCACCGGCCTGCTGTCGTCTGGGGCTGTGACGGTCCCCAACGGTGGTACCGGCGTCACCAGCCTGACCCAGAATGGTATTTTATACGGCAATGCCGGTAGCGCCCTGCAAGTCACGGCGGCTGCGGCCAACTCTATCCTGGCTACGAATGGCGTCAACGTTCCTAGCCTCACTCAAACGCTGCCAACGGCCGTCCAAGGCAATATCACCAGCACTGGCATTCTCGCCAGCGGTAGCATCAACTGGGCCGGTGCCATCAACACCTCGACGAGCCTGACGGCCGGTACTACGTTGTCGGCTGGCGCCGGTAACTTGAGCGTTAATGCTACCGGTGTGCTGACGCTCGCCACTATGGGTACGGCCGACACGGCGAACTACCTCTGCCGAAACTCCACCAACCAAGTCAGTACCTGTACCGGCAACGCTTCGTTCACCCAAGGTGGCAACAGCTTTGCCGCTGCCGCTGTCCTCGGTACCAACGACGCTAATGTGCTTAACTTCCGCACCGGCGGTACCAACCGCCTCCAACTCGATACCGTCGGCAATCTAACCTTCCAACAGGCTTCAAGCATCGACGTGACGACCGGCCTGGGATCACCGACCTTGGGCTTTGGTAATACCAACGCCCGTACCATTAACCTCGGTAACAGCAACGCCACTACCGTCGACAACTTTACGGCTGGCGCGTATGGGCTCAAGGTCAACAATACCGGTGTTAACATCACCTCGGTCACTAGTAGCGGCGCCGACCTGACATTGGGCGATGCTACCAACTCTGGTGCCCGCACCATTAACGTCGTCCAAGGCTCAGCCGGCAATGGCGGCAGCCTGACGATTCAAGCCGGCGCCGGCGCCACCGGCGCCACTACCGGCGGTAACTTGGTTCTCCAGGGCGGCGCTAAGGGTTCGACGGGCACGGTCGCCGGCTTTGTCGTCGCTAAGGCCAACGGTACCGACGGCACCGCCTTCCAGGTCCAGAACAACGCCGGTACGGCCATCCTGAGCACCAATACCAGCACCCAAATCGTCACCGTCGGCAGCACTGGCATCCAGAACTTCACCGGCACTGGCACCGGCGACCTCTACGTCACCGGCACTGCCGGCGTCAGTGGCCTGCTCAACATCGGTAACTTCGCCGGCGGCAATTACGCGTCGTTCGATAACGCCAATCACGAATTGACGCTGTACGGTACCGCCCGCCACATTACAGCGGTTACCCTGTCTCCGGAATACGCCGGCGCTACCCTGACTGGCGATGGCACCAGCAACATCGGCACGATGACCTCAGACTTCTGTAGTAACACCGGCGCCTTAAGCATTGCCACGGCCATTTGTAACGTTGCTGGCGATGTTCATAACTATTACAGCTGGACCGCCACTGCGGCGGCAAACTATGACATTTATGTCCGCTACCAAGTCCCGTCTGATTTCGGCAATATCCCCGCCAGCGGTGCCGTACTTTCGCTCAACGGCTTTGTCACCAGTACTGCTAGCGGCGATGCAGTTACAATTGGTGCTTACAAGGGCGGGGCTGCTTGCGGCAGCGCTGTCGCCGCCGGTACGACGTCCAACACTTGGACGACCGGCTCGATTGCCTCGGGTAGCTTCGGTGGCTGTTCGTTCGCTGCCGGCGATGTATTGACCTTTCGGGTTCACGTGAACGCAGGAGCCGCTGGCGACTTTGCCCGAGCCGGTGAGATTACATTCAACTACGCAAGTAAGTATTAGGAGAAATAAACATGAAAAACAACAAAAAGAAACAAGACGATCGATTGCTCAAACGTTTGCCGCTGCGCGAACGCCGCCAGCAAGAACAGCTGCGTCGGATGATAAAATCCGACCCGTTGTTTGCCGTCTGTTAACCCAACGGGGATGACTTTCCAACCCCGGTGGGAAGTGGTACCATTGGTGTACCATAAGGGTTTTCGGCCGAGGGGCCTGCGCTAATAAACATGCATAGATACACGCGCCAGCTGCAACAGGGGAGAATGAGGGCTAGCCAGCGCCTGGCACCGCGTCTATTGCACCTCCGTCGGACTGGCCGAACAACGACCATTGTGGGTATTCTCGTGCTACTTGGACTGGCTAACTTCACGATCTATGTGCCGCTGCAAACGAAAGCCGTCGGTCCCAATATGATGCTATTTTGGGACCCGGCCAACGGCGGGGCACCAACCGGTTGGTCGGTGGTGACGACGTTTGATGGAAAATTCCCGCGCGGTGATACGGTCGCCAACTACGGCACCACAGGTGGCGCCGGTGCTCCGTATACTCCTTCGGTTGCTACGACAACTGTCAGCGGCCCATCGGCACTCGCCAACGGTAACGGTAACCAGGCTACCGTCGCCACGAGCACGCATACCCACCCCGTGCCGACTGTCACCATCGGCGCAGACAGCAATGGCAGTCTGCCGGCCTACCGTAGCCTCCAGCTCATTACTTACAGCGGTATACCGACGTTCATACCGGCCAAAGCAATTGTCATGTTTGATACGAACGGTACCGTGCCAGCCGGATTTACTCTTATTTCTGCCCAATATAGCAAGATAATCCGGGTGAATAGTACTGTTGCAACCGGCGGCGCCGACACAGCCACCAACAGTGTAACCATTCCAGCTCTAGCAAATTCAGCGAACGCCGGAAGCGGTACGGGCACCGGCGGCGGAGCTGCTCAGGCTAATACTCTCCACGCTCACTCGGCGCCGTCAGCTAGCAACACCACAGCAGTTTCAACTGTGCCGCCGTATGTTGAGCCACAGCTTGCTAGCGCCAACGCTGACACCGGTACGCAATCAGTCGCTATCGTCGCCATGTTCGATGCAGATCCTGGCGCCGGCTGGAAGGTCGTATCTGGCACAGGTGGTGCTTATAATCAGCAGTTTTTACGTCCGGCCGCTACGCCTAACCTGACTTCACAGGGAACTTTGACACACACACCTCCAACCTATGTCGGCGCAAGTGGCGCAAACAGCACCGCTAGTACAACCAACAGTAAAAACAATGGTGGCGCCAGCAATGCTTTGCAAGCGCACACCCATGACGTGACCATAACTTTTAATTCGGCGAGTAATATTCCTCCATATTTCAATGTCATTATCGCCCAGAAGGTCAGTTTTACCCTGCAGGCCTACCGCTGGTTTATCGATGTCAACTCCGAAAACACGACTGATGCCTGGCCAACGGGTGCCGTCAATATCGCCCAAAATACCGTCATACCGGTGTTGCCGCCGGCCTATAAGGCGCCCGACACCGGCAACCAGCTACGGCTGCGTATCCAGATGCTGGTCAGCGCGCAGGCCTTGCCAGCTAGTAGTTTGACCTTTAAATTGCAATTCAAGCAGGGCAGTGATGGGGTTTGCACCACTGGCAGCTGGACCGATGTGGGCGCATCGGGCGGCGCCGCTGTTTGGACCTACGGCACTAACACCGTCACCGATGGCACCCAATTAACAGTCAGCCAGCTGTCGCCTGCGTCGTCGGTTTTGGAACGGTTCAGTAAAACCGCCGCCTCCGGTACGAACCCCAACGCTGTTTCTACCGGGCAAACGGCCGAATACGATTACCTTATCAAGGACAATACGGGTTTGCCGGCCAGCCAATACAGCTTCCGCATGGTCGAGTCCAGTGGCAATCCGCTCAGCTTATACACGCAGTGTCCTTCGCTCGTTACGCTGCCCGGTATCAGCCAGGAAATGCGCCACGGCGAGTTCTTCCAGGACGGTGTCGATCAAGGATTCGTATGGGCCGATTAAACGCCCACCTCGAGCGCCGCGCCCGCCAGGTCGCTACCAACTGGGTACTGCCGGCGGGTTTAAGCCTATTTATCTTCTTTGGCGTGCATGCCCTGGTGGCCGCCGATGCGCCGCCGAGCGTCAGTGAGCTGGCAACGTACTTACAATCCAACTCGCTCGAAGTCGGCACCGCAACGGTTGCTGGCTACCAGCAGATCTATTATATGTATCAAGGCCACCAAGTGTTTCTGACGTCGGCCAGCTACAGCCACCTCCACCCTGTCGTGAGTGGCGAGTACGTAGCCTGGCAAGGCCAAATCGACGGCGCGGGCCAGATATTTATCTATGACGTACTGACGAATGCGCTCACCCAAATTACCTCGGCTGGCACCAATCAAAGCCCATCGATCTATGGCCACACCGTCGCTTGGGAGAGCTGGATCGATGACCGCTGGCAAATATTTTACTTCGACGGTATGCAGGTTTCCCAGATTACCACCGACCCGAATGCCTCGGTACGGGCCAGCACCAATGGCCAAGTTATTATCTACGCCGAACAATTCTTAACCGATTGGCAAGTTCGTTCCTACAATATCGCCACTGGCCTGACGACGCTCGTCAAACAGGGCGATGAAGCCTCAACGGCATACCCGAGGTTTATGGCTGACGGCAGCATTAAAACTGGCATAACTGACTAGTAGTTGGTAGATGGTAGTTAGGGGTGGGGATGGCTGCCGAGGCGTCAGGCTGAGCCGAGCTGAGCTAACCCCAACTACCAACTACCAACCCCATCTACTATTTTTTGATGAGCTGATCAAGAGCGCTGAGCAGTGGGGGGATCAGGCGCTGCGTGGTCGTTTGGTAGTCACCACCCCAGGAACTTTGCGTCACGTTCTGGATCGCCAGTAAGCGCAGGGCGGGGTAGTCGTGCAGGCACTGGCCGCGCGATAGCTCGGCAGCCGCCATGTATCCGGCCCCGGCTTGCACGCTCAGCTGCTCAAAACAAGCAGCTTCGCTACGAAGTGCGGCTCTGGTCTGATCGAAAACAAGTAGCGCCGGGCCGTTCTCGCTCTGCACGCTTAGCCCCATTGCGCCCGCCGCGCCAGTCGTTTGATTATCAGCCACCTTCTGGAGCCCTTTTTGAGCAGAACTGGCCCGCGCGGCGATTTTAGCAAGGTCAGTCTGGAAGGATAACTGGCCCATATCTACCGAAGGATTGTAGCTGATGATTTGCGTCAGCACAGTGTTGCTTGCCCGGTATGACTTGGTTGCTTGCTGCGCCCGGGCCACGATAGCGTTGAGGTTCGATCTATAGAGTACCACTTCAGCCGGCGGTGCCGTGAGCAGGGCAGTCTGCAGGCGTTTTGTGGCCGCCTCGAACTGCGACCGAGAGTTATCGAGTGACTCGAAGGCTGTAGCGTCCGACTGTTTAAAGTTTGCCAGCGCCGTGCCGGCAATGTAGGTCTCATCCAGCGCCGCACGCAGGCTAGCCAGCTTTTGCTGCGACGAGACCGGCGCTGGTTTGGCCGCTGGGTGCAGCCCAAAGACAGCCACATAAGCTGCCCCGATTAGCACCAGGCATATGCCAAATCTAATCCCGAATAACTTTGCGCTACGCGACCACTTCATATGTTTTCCATTGTAACATCCAAGCGGTTTGGCAGCATTACCACGCCGGTTCGGCTGCGTATAAGTAACCACCATCACGCCCAGTTCTATACTCAATAATAGCAACCAATTTCGGCGCTAAAAAATCATCTAAATATTTTGTGTTCATTCATGAAAAAAGCTTTACATAAGCAGTATGAGAGATGTAGAATAAGAACAGGTTTTTCTAAAACAAAAACAACCGACATATATGAATCAATACCATTTGTCCGGAGCGTTAAGCAGGACAAACGGCCAACGATTCGCCCAAAAAATATCGGGCGTTCCAAAAAAAACAAACAAAAAAACAAAAATTATTAAATCGTGAGAAATACCATGAAAAAAGACAAAAAAAAGCAAGACGATCGATTACTCAAGCAATTAAACTTCCAGGAAAGAAAACGCCAGGAAGTATTACGTTCGCTCATATTGAATGACCCAGCCTTCCAAGTTGCCTGAGCGCGGTCAGAGGCAATAAGCCGGTGGCTCTCCACTGGCAAAACGGACCCGCAGAACTTTGTAAAACTCGCAGCCGATGTCACATTCGGGCGAGTTTTTTATTGTCGCAAAATATCAATCCAAATAGCCGTACAGTAGTAGTATTATGATGCTAGCTATCAGGGATAGGCCAGGGCTGGCAATCACTTGTCGCAAAGTGGTATACTGGAGTCAATAAGGCATAACATGACACAAAAAATTATCGCAGTCGTTAATCAAAAAGGTGGAGTTGGCAAAACGACCACGACCATCAACGTGGCGGCGCAATTGGCGACCAACGGTCAAACCGTGCTGCTGGTCGATCTTGATCCGCAGGGCAACGCGACGAGCGGGCTGGGAATTGCCAAAGACCAGACCATCACCATGTATGAAGTTTTGTGCGAAGCAGCCCAACTTGCCACTGCCGTCCAGGAAACCAATGTCGCAAAATTACAGGTTTTGCCGAGCAACTCTAACTTAGCCGGCGCCGAAGTCACGTTGGTGTCACGACCCAATCGAGAGTTCACCCTGAGGCAGGCGCTCCAAACTGCCAGTTATGACGTCATCCTCATCGATTGTCCGCCATCACTCGGCTTACTTACGGTCAATGCACTGACGGTGGCCGACTATGTGCTTATCCCCGTGCAGGCCGAGTATTATGCTCTCGAAGGTTTGAGTGAACTGCTCAATACCATTCAAGCCGTCAAGCACAGCACCAATCCTCAGTTAGAACTGCTCGGGATCGTACTTACTATGTACGATAAGCGCACCAGTTTGAGCGAGCAAGTTAAAGAAGAAGTCCAAAAGTACTTCGGTGCAAAGCTGTTTAAAACGTTGATACCCCGAAACGTTCGTTTAGCGGAAGCACCTAGCTACGGGAAAACTATTTTCGAGCACGATCGCTGGAGCAAAGGTGCTCGGGCGTATAAGGCGTTGGCCCGCGAAGTTCGTGACCGCCTGGTATAGGAACCAGGAAGTAGGAAGTAGAAAGTAGGAAGCAAAAAGCAGGGGAAGCTACTAATTCCTATTTCCTAATTACTTTTTGCTACCCGGTGGCCTCTGTAAACTGCACCTCAATTATGCTATAGTGAGGGACATATGGCACAAACAGCAAAAAGAGGCTTAGGGCGGGGGTTTGAAGCACTGTTACCGCAGACGTTTGATAAAGCGCTGATTGTTAACGACGACGAACGTATCCAAAAGCTAGCTATCACCGAAGTTATTACGAACCCCGAGCAGCCGCGTCGCCACTTTGATGAGACGGCATTGGCCGAACTCGCCGACTCAATTAAGAGCTACGGGGTGCTCCTACCTCTGGTAGTTCGGCCGCTAAAGACCGGGCAATACCAAATTGTCGCCGGCGAGCGCCGTTACCGAGCCTCAAAGCTAGCCGGGCTCAAACGGGTACCGGCAGTGGTGCGGACTCTGAAGGAGCTCGAAGAACTTGAGATCTCTCTTGTCGAAAACGTTCAGCGTGTCGATTTGTCGGCCCTCGAGCAGGCGACCTCGCTGTATCGGCTGCATGAACAATTTTCTATATCGTTTGAAACGATCGCTAAACGCCTCGGCAAAGCGCCTAGTACCGTGAACAATATCGTGAGGCTGCTCCAATTGCCGGCCGCTGCGCAAGCGGCACTCGTTGAACACAAAATTAGTGAAGGCCACGCCCGGGCAGTTTTGGCGCTGAAAGCTAACCCCGCCACCCAAGCTGATTTATTGGCGCTCATTATCAAACATGGTTGGAGCGTGCGTGAAGCCGAACGATTCGTGACGAGCCATAAGGACGGCGTCAAAGACGCTAGTCAAGCGCACGCCCGCGTTCAAACCGAGACACCTATTACGAAGGCCCTGGCTAAGCAATTGGGTACTCCGGTTTTTATCAGGCGCACCGCCAAAGGTGGCCGCTTGGAAATCGTTTTCAAATCCGATGCTGAGCTCGAACAAATTATCACTCATCTTAACTAAGCTTTTCTAGTAGCTGCCATTCATCGATCGAATCAGTAGAGCTTGCGGGAGCGTCAGCAACTTATTGCGACTATGAGCCGCTTGCCGTGGACAAGACAGAACTGGTTGAGCTCAGTTGGGTAACTTCTTGAATGAGATAGGAGAAAGAGGGATGCTTTAACGTATACACATGAAAGCCGCTAGCGTTAAAACGGCATGGCCTTGTTGATAGGGAAGACGCGGACAACAAGTTGGCCAATGACCTGACTGGCATCGATCGGCCCAAAGGCTCTTGAATCGAGCGAATCGGGGCGGTTGTCGCCGCAGACAAATAGTTGACCGGCCTTGAGGGTTTTGTCGACATCACCAGAGGTAGTGGGAATGACGTCACCATACGGCAGGGTTTTATCTGGCTGGAAACCACCCGGATGAGCGGCATTATAGATCGTTAGGTAGCCGTCTTTGACGACGACTCGATCGCCGGGTAATCCGATGACGCGCTTGATCAATTGCTTGCTGTCATTTTGGCCGAACTGACTAAGACCGCTTTCGGTAAAGACAATGATATCGCCGCGTTTTGGAATGTAATCGTGGTGCGTAATGCGGGCCCAGGTGCGGGGGATTTTCCAGATGATGAGCTTGTCGGAGTTTTGGAGGGTGCTTTGCATGCTCGGGCCGTCGACTTGATACGAACGGAACACGAACGTAATCATCAACAGGGCAACAAACAACGCAGTGACGAGCACACCAATGGTCGAAAATAGATCGTGAAGACCGGAGTTTTCGGGTTTTGCTGCGCGTGGAGTTGGGTTGGCGGGAGTGGGCTTGACGGTAGTGACGGGTCCGGCCGCACCAGGCTGTCGGGGCGGCTGGTGCAGGTCGCTGCCGTGCTCAGAGTGCCCTGGTCGAAAATCATTATCCATAGTGCCATTTACTATAGCAGAAAGATTGATTTGAGGAGTGGTGTTTTATTAACGGCCTACATTCTGCCACCATACGTTAGGGTGAGGGCCTTAACGATAGAAATGTGAGTGATGCATAGCGGTTCCAGGGTTTACTCATAAGCGTTATATCGCTATACTGATCTCTACTAGATGGATAGTTCAAGATTTAAAACGCGGCAAGAAATACAAACACGACGTCAAACAATTGACGGTTTTAGAATTAGCAATTCTCAGGCGGCTCTCCCAACGGCCCCGCTCCTGCCATTTGCTCGTCGGCCACCGCTGTCGCGCCGCGCCGCGCCCACTAAGGCTCACCCGGTTATTGTGTCGCAACAACGCATCAGCAACAATGACGTACGCCACGTTCAGTCTATCCCTAGCTCTGGCGTCATACCGAATCTTGAGATACCCGTACAAACACCAGCCCGCCGCTTGCCGCGTGTTGACATGGGCTTGCCGGGCGATACGAGCCCGGAGCAGCGGCCCGCGCCGCTTGTTCGTGGCCGTAAATGGGCATCATTCCGCCGACTGGCTTTCCGGGGCGTCGCTACAATGCTCATTTTGCTGACCGGTCTTGGCGGCTTATTATTTTCGCAAGGCTATCTCAAGTTGCACCGGGTATTCAAGGGTAGCTCGGTTTCGGCTGCAGCCCTCAAAACCAATGTCGACCCAACACTGCTCAAGGGCGAAGGTGATGGCCGCATTAATGTGCTTCTGCTTGGTCGCGGTGGCGGCTCGCACGATGCGCCCGACCTAACCGATACCATGATGCTGGCTAGCATTGACCCGATCAATCATACTTCGACACTGCTGAGCATACCGCGCGACCTTTGGGTTGACGTGCCAAGTCATGGTGCCATGAAAATCAACGCCGCCTGGGAGACAGGTAAGTACAAAACGCTCGGCAAGATCAGCAACGATAATAGTAACCCTCAAGCGGTGCAAGCTGGCTTTGACCTCGTTGATCAGGCGGTCGAAAATGTCGTTGGTGTGCCGATTCATTATAATATGCTGCTTGATTTCCAGGCATTTCGTCAAGCCGTCGATACGCTTGGTGGAGTTGAAGTCAATGTTCCAACAGATCTGGTAGACCCGACTATGGCGTGGGAGAATGCCGGCAAATCAACCTTGGCCAAGGCCGGACCCCAAACCTTTGACGGCAAACACGCTCTTATATATGTACGCTCGCGTGAAACGAGCACCGACTTCGCCCGCTCGGAGCGGCAGCGAACTGTGCTGCTGGCGCTCAAGGAAAAGGCCAAGAACCTCGGCACGCTCAGTAATCCCATCAAATTGGCTGGTCTGATGAGCGCTTTTGGCAACAACGTGCAAACCGATTTGAGCCTCAACGATGGCAGCCGCCTCTACGATATCTTTAAGGATGTTACGCCAGCAAACACTAATTCGATTGGGCTGGGTGACGCTGGCAAAAATCTGATAACCACTGGCATGATCAACGGCCAGTCGACGGTGCAACCCAAAGCCGGCCTGTTTAGCTACAGCATCATTCAAAACTTTGTACGCGGACAGCTCAAAGACCCATACCTCGCCAAAGAAAATGCGAGAATAGTAATTCTAAATGGCACTGCCCAACCGGGTCTGGCTACTAGCCAGAGCGATCTGTTGAAGTCGTATGGCTACAATGTCGTCGGCATCGGTAACGCTCCGACCTCTGGTTACGTCCACACGATGGTCATCGATTTGAGCCACGGCAAAGACAAATACACCAAGCACTATCTCGAGCAGCGCCTAAACGCGACCGCGACCACGACGTTGCCCGATCCTGCTATCCAGCAAAATCAAGCCGATTTTGTTATTATAGTAGGTAGCGATGAGACCTCTACTAGCCAAGGCTAAACCTACCAGTGGCATTGCCCACGTACTACACCTACTGCTGCGGGTGATATTGCCAGTTGTCATCTTCATACTTGTTCGAGCGAACTCCAACTTTGTACAGCTCGCGTTCAGTGTGGTGATATTAAGTAAATGGCGTATGTTTGCCGTCCGACCTCGGTTCTGGGCTGCCAATGTCCGTGCGAACGCGGTCGACTTAATCGTGGGGCTATCAATTGTTCTATTCATGGTCCACGCCGATGGTTCATCCGCCTTCCAATTGATGTGGGCGGTGCTATACGGTGTTTGGCTGATCTATATCAAACCGGCCAGCAGCATTCTGATGATTTCGGCGCAGGCTTTTACCGCCCAGTTACTTGGGCTGTCGGCCCTCTACCTTGCCTGGGCAGCTGGCCCGCTCTACGGCATCACCTTGCTGACGGGCCTTATCTGTTTCTTGGCGGCGCGTCACTTCTTTGATGGCTTCAATGAACCCTACGCCCGGTTATTCTCGTATATCTGGGGCTACTTTGGGGCAGCCCTGGCGTGGTTGCTCGGGCACTGGTTGCTCTATTACCGGGTTGTTGCCCAACCAACATTGCTACTGACGACTTTAGGCTACGGTTTGGCGGTCTTGTACTACCTCGATAACACTGAACGCCTGAGCAAAGGCTTACGCCGGCAATTCGTCTTTATCATGCTTGCCATCGTACTCGTCGTGCTAACGTTCTCTGATTGGGGCGACAAAGTAGTATAGTAGTTACGATAAGAGGTTTTAGATGAATAATCCAGCTGCAACTGATGATATAGACACTGAATCAACTACTGATACGCACACAGCGATCAGCCGACCAGCGAAGTCTGGCGCTAAAACCATTTCATTTTCCGTTCCAACCTGGCGACCAACCCGGCCCAACCTACCAAAGAGTGAGCGCGTCCGCGCCGGTTTGCTGGCTGGTGTTTTTGTGGCGATTGCGTTGTTGGGTGGCTTTGTAGGCGGTTATGTAGGGAGCCGTAGTAGCAACGGGTTTGGTAGTTCTAGCCTGTCCCACCAAAAGAAAATCGTCACCAGCCAGAGCCAGCTGATCAGCCAAATTGCGAAAAAGGTCGGTCCGAGCGTCGTCAGTATCAACGTCAGCATCACCAGTACGGGCCCGCAGGATAGCTTATCGCCGTTTGGCAACGTTGCGCCGCAGTCCCAGGAAGCCGCCGGAACGGGCATTATTATTAGCGGCAGTGGCCTGATTGTGACTAACCGACACGTTGTACCGGATGGCACGACGAAGGTGAGTATCACGCTCAGTGATGGCACGGAGCTCAAAGACGTCAGTGTGCTCGGACGGACCAGTGCGAGTGATAGTCTCGATGTTGCTTTTTTGAAGATTAACGACACCAAAGGGCACAAGCTAACCCCAGCCGCCATTGGTGACTCGGCCACTGTCCAGGTCGGTGACGACGTCATCGCCATCGGTAACGCCCTCGGCCAGTTCCAGAACAGCGTCACGAGCGGCATTATCTCCGGCTATGCCCGTAGTGTTCAAGCCAGCAGCGGGGGCGGTAATAGTAATCCGTTTACAGGCTCGAGCGACGCCACAGAAAGCCTCGACAATCTTTTCCAAACCGATGCCGCCATTAACGAAGGAAACTCGGGCGGCCCGCTCGTGAACCTTAACGGGCAGGTCATCGGCATCAATACGGCCATTGCCGGCAATGCCCAGAATATCGGTTTCTCCATCCCCATTAATGACGTCAAAGGGCTGATCAATCAAGTGCTTACAACCGGTAAGTTTGAACGAGCATTTTTGGGCGTCCACTACGTATTACTCACGCCTGATATTGCCGATCATTATAAGATCGGTGTGCAAAGCGGTGCCTTTATTGTGCCGGCGGCCGACCCGGCGGAGCCTTCGGTTGTGGCTGACAGTCCGGCCGAACAAGCTGGTTTGCGAGAGAACGATGTGATCACCCAAATCGACAGCGACAAAGTAGATAAAACCCACAGTCTCACGAGCTTACTCGACCAATACAAGCCGGGTGATGCGGTTTCGCTGACCGTGATTCGTGACGGTAAATCGCAAAAAGTTAACGTCAAACTCGCGGCTTTGCCGACCAATTAATACCCTGATTGTAAATAATTTCGCCAGCCTAGGCCGGCTCGTGCCTTGGCAATAAAATTCGTATACGGGCCTACGAGCCGGCAGGCAATATGTATCCATGGACGATTCATCACCGAGTATACCTATTTTTGTGATCAGGAATATACATAGAAATTTCAATAATAAGGCAGTTTGAATACTTAGTTTACTATCGTTATGGGCGGGTGAGCACCGGCTGCAATACTTACAGAAAGCTCAAACGGGCCGCCTACCGGGCTAGGTTAACTGCCGGGTAAACACCTGGATAAAGTCATCGCTCATCTGTTGGTGGTAACCATGTGCAGCGGCGATTAGGCGTAGCGTCACGTGTTGGGGCGGCAAAGATTCAGTTAAAATATACAACGGCTTATGTTGCAAATTTTGCATATCGGCGAACAGGGCTCGGTACAGGTCGAGTCCATCCGGGCCACCGAACAGGGCCAGTTTCGGTTCGTGCAGCGCAGCGGTGTTGATGTGAAAATCATCTGGTACATAGGGCAGGTTGCACAGTAGTACATCGTAGTTTTGTGGCGATTGCTTCAAGAGGTCACTTTGCACGACTGCAATTGACAGTGTGTGATTAACAACATTCATTCTGGCAACGGCTATAGCGCCTTGGTCGATCTCTAGGAGCTCAACCTGGGCTGTTGGTAGCTCGAGCTGGGCGGTAATGCCGAGTGCACCACTGCCCGCACCGACGTCCGCAATCCGCGAGTGGGCGGGTAAGTCGAGCTCCAAAAGCTGCTCTATCATCGTTTCCGATTCCGGACGCGGCTGCAGCACGGCGGGGGTGATCACAAACTCCCGTCCGTAAAATTCTGACTTGCCGCGGATATAGGCTACGGGGATGTGCTGTGTTCGTTGCTGCAGCTGTTGGCTGAGCACATCTTTGTCATCGCTGGTCATTATGGCTTCCGGATGGGCCAGTAAATAGGCCCGGTCTCGGCCGAGTTGATCTTCCATGAGTACGAGTGTATCGAGGCGCGCAGTCACAATGCCGGCAGCCGTCAGCTGCCGTGTAGCGGTGAGTAAAAAATGACCAACTGTCGGGTTAGGTCCCATTGGGCGAAGGTTAGCTTTCTTTACTAAGTAACTCGTATTCGGCAGCTTGCAGGTGCTCAATCAAATCGTCGATATCGCCAGCCAGGGCAGCCGGAATGTTGGAACGGCTGTAACCAATCCGGTGGTCGGTAATACGATCCTGCGGAAAGTTGTAGGTGCGAATCTTTTCGGAGCGATCGCCCGAGCCGATGAGCTTCTTGCGTTCATCGGACAAATGCTTTTGCTCTTCATCAGTTTTTATGGCGAGCAGTCGGGCCCGTAGCACGCTCATGGCTTTGGCTTTGTTTTTGATTTGTGACTTTTCGTCCTGGTTCGATACGACCAGGCCAGATGGCAGGTGGGTGATACGCACGGCCGAGTCGGTGGTGTTGACGGATTGTCCGCCGTGGCCGCCACTGCGGTAGACGTCGATACGCAGGTCTGCGGGGTTGATTTCGATTTCTGATTCTTCGGCTTCCGGCAGGACCGCCACGGTCGTGGTCGAGGTGTGGATTCGGCCTTGGCTTTCGGTCACCGGGACACGCTGGACGCGGTGGACGCCGGCTTCGAACTTCAAATATTTGTAGGCATCAAGGCCACGCACCGCAAAGGTGATATCTTTAT
>JBBRZI010000024.1:0-17284 GCA_038236865.1 Saccharimonadales bacterium (SeqCode) | reverse complement strand
TTCACTGATGTTGCCGGCCTCGTCAATGCCGTCACTCACACCGGAAAAAGCGACTGCGTTGGGGATAGCTACCATTTTGCTCTCAGAGATAATTTCCTTGAGGTGCATTGCCGCCCGAGTGCCCCCGTAAGCGCCGTGCGAAACGATGGCCGCCGGCTTGCGGTCGACCTGAAAATCGATGTAGTCAAACGCGTTTTTCAGTACGCCTGGGATGGAGTGGTTATACTCAGGGGTGACGAAAATATACGCATCGGCGGCCTCGAGGCGGGCCAACCACTTCTCGGCAACCGGGTCGATGGTGCGATTAGGGTTGTAGCGCGGCGAGGCGGCCTCAGCAAAAAATGGCATTGGATAATCATTGAGGTCGAGTAGTTCAACTTCGACGCCTTCGATTTGCTGAGCGGTATTAACGACCCAGGTGGCTTGTTTGGCAGTTTGGCGGCCCTGGCGGGTTGATCCGAGAATAACGGCTAGTTTCATTAATAGGCTCCTTTATGATATATTTTGTATAGCTACTCAACGTAGTATAAACGTAATGCTATACATTGTAAAGTCATGAAATCAACTTCCCCTACCCTCCTCGAACCAAGCGTCGGCTGCATCGCCAGCGCGATGGAGATTATTGGCAACAAATGGACTGCCCTCATCTTGCGCGACCTCATGGCCGGACCCCGCCGTTTTTGTGAATTTGAAAAATCAGTCGGCACCATCAACCCGCGAACCCTGTCACAGCGCCTCGATGATTTGGAGCAACGCGGCATCATCACCAAACAGAGCTTTGCCCAAGTCCCGCCTAAAATCGAGTACTCGCTGACCCCCAAAGGCCACGACCTGCTACCTATCCTGCAGCAAATGGCGGCATGGGGTACTAAATATCACACCGCTAAAGGCTAGACTAGGCTCAGTCTTTCGCTTTAAACTCGAGGGCGGCGGAATTAATACAAAAATGCTGGCCATTAGGCGAATCAGCATCGGGAAACAAGTGGCCTAAGTGACTACCGCAATTACTACAGACGACTTCTATCCGCTGCAGGCCGTCGCCGGTATCATCGAGCAGCGTGATGGCGCCATCACTGGCCGCCGCTGTAAAACTGGGCCAACCGATTAAGCCCGGGGTGTGCGAGTCATATTTGGCAGCGCTATTGAACACTGCCTGGCCACAGGCCGCGCAGTCGTAGTCGCCCGATGCCGTGTTGTATAGTAATTTGCCCGAACCCGGCAATTCGGTGCCACGCTCGCGTAGCACGTGATACTGGTCGTCGCTCAGCTTCGCCTTCCATTCGTCGTTTGATAGTTGTATGGCCATACTCGCCCCCGTCTTTTACAGCTTTTGTGGATCGTCTAGATGGACAAATAGATCATGACGCGGATTGCCGCCGGCCCAAATACAAAATTTAACAGTTGGTCCAATACTTACATTTTTTCTGGTGCGTACATGCCGAGCAAGCCGAGTCCCTCATGGAGACGGGCAGCATAGGCCGCCACCAAGCGCAGCCGCAGAGCTCGCCGCGGGTCATCGAGCACCCGGTTATGCTCGTAAAACCGGTTGAAAGTTTGGGCAAGCTCGTACAAATAGGTACACACCAGGTGGGGCAGCAACTCGGCCACGGCTTTATCGATAACTTCGTTGTATTCGCCCATTTTTCGGACAAATGTCCGTTCATCGGCTTCCAGCTCAACAGCCAAGCTACTGTCGGCAGCCGTTTCCTCGGCCATGGCCTTGCGCAGAATGCTGCGGGCGCGGGCGTGGGCGTACTGCAGATATGGCCCGCTGTTACCTTCCAAACTGACCGACTCGGTCGGGCTGTAGATAATATCGCCACCGGTTCGTTGTTTTAGAAACGCGTATTTGACCGCCCCAAGCGTCACCCGCTCGTCTTCGGTGCCGGTAACTGCCTGATTAGCCTTGGCCGCCGCGTCGAGCACATCGACTGCTCGCAAGATGTTGCCTTTGCGCGAGCTCATCTTCGTGCCGCCGGCTAATTTGACGATACCGTGGGTCAGGTGCGTGGTCCGAGCCGGTAATTGCGGCATAAATTGTTCGACGCTCTTAAGCACGACCTTCATGTACTCGATGATGTCGTTGCCGGTGATAATAACCGAGCTATCGAAGTGGTACTCTTCCCATTTAAGCATGATCAAACCAACATCTTTTGCCTCGTAGGTCGGCAAGCCCTGTGAATTGATGAAGACTCGCTTGTGCAGCCCATACTTGTCACCGTCGAAGATAACCGCCCCATCACTGTGTTCGTAAACGCCCCGAGCCAATTGCTCAGTGACGGTTTTGAGCCCAATCGGCGCGGTGGCACTTTCCGGGTAGTACTTTTCGAATTTCGTGCCGATGCGAGCGTAGAAAGCATCAAAATAATCATAGCTCCAGCCCCGGCACGTCCAATAAATCTGGGCCAAGGGTGAAACCCGGTCCTGTGCGGTTTGAATGGCGTAGACTTGCTTATTGAGCTCAACGATGCGAGCCTTAGCCACGGCGTCGTCCTCGTAGGCGAGTGTACCCGCCACGTAGGCTTCGGCCATCCACTCGGACCGTTCACTCGGCGCCACGTCGATTAATTTTTCCGGGTGTTCGCCGCCTAATTTTTGCACGATTGCCCACAGCGTCTTGCCAACGTGCAGCCCCACGTCACCGCCAAAGTTGACGCGGTGCACGATTGCCCCGGCGTGCTCTAACAGATTGGCGACACCATCCCCGATGATGCTGGTGTAGAGGTGTCCGGCGTGGAGCACCTTGAAGGGGTTCGGGTCGGAGTATTCGGCGACGACGACTTTGCCGGCCCAGCTTTGATTGGCCGGAGCAGTGAGTGACCGAAGTAACGCCGCGTCGGTCAGCGTCACATTAATAAAACCGGGGCCAGCAATCACCACGTCACGAATGTGTTCAGGCGCTGCTTCGCGCAGGCGGACGGCCAAAGCTTCGGCAATCACGCGCGGCGGCTGCCCTAGTTTACCGGCTAGTTGGAGCGACACGTTGGTCGCGTAGTCGCCAAACTGCTCTTCGGGATGCGTTAATATAACCGCGGCTTCCGTATCAAACAATTCGCGGACAGCCAGGTTGATCGTCGTTTCTAGGTCATGTCTCATATAATACCGAATTATAACAGATTACGGGTGGCCGACGCGCGCAACAATTGGCTGCCTCGCCAGACCAGTCCATACATACTACTTAGCAGCACAAAAAAGCTTGCCACCGTTAAAAACATCCCTGGATAGGCGGCTGGGTGGAGCATGCGGTCTGAAATGTCAAACAACAACCCGCCCGGGTTTGTCAGAATATCCCAACTGTTCCAGCGCAAATCACGGCCAATATAAATTGCAAAGCTGCACAGCAACAGCGTCAACGCGACGGTTCCAATCGTCAGCCGGGCCGAAAAGCGCTGTTTAATCAACCGGTGAATGATGTACAGGCTACTAGAGCCAAGGGCGACACCGTTATAAATAAACGATGTGAACAGAACCGCGTCAAACAAAATATCGGCCTGGGCAACGTCTTGCAAGTGGATATAATCGGATATCATGTAAAAACTGTTGGGTAAAAAAAGTAGCCACGCCATGCTGATCGCCAGGGCCTTCCAAGACGACCAAAGCTGAGTCTCGAGCGTTTTGGCCAGCCACAGCGCAAATACCAGCGGCAGCCACGACAGCAGTAAATTCCACGGCAAGTAGCTATAGCCGAGGCTGTGGTCACGCAGCGCCGCGTAGCCGTACAAACCCAGGCTAACCACCGTTGTGTATCCTAACGCCAAAGCAAATTGAGTTCTCGCAGTCCGGGGGGCGTGGGTCATAACTTCATTATAGCAACTGACCGTCAAAGGGCGCCGAGTGCAATAAGTACACGGCTAACGCAAGGCGTGCCTACTCGGCGCGTTCAACCGCCCGCTGCTCAGGAGTTTCATGGGGCCGAGCATAATCATCCTCGAGCCGCCAAGTTGTGCCGAGCTCAGGTGTCGAGACCTCGACGACGTCACAATCAGTCACTCCTAGCAAGCGATGACGCTGGCCGAGCTTCGTACTGTAGCCCTGCCCCGGCAGTAGGGCGGTCTGGACCAGTTCACCGCGTTCATTCTCCCAGATCACCGCCGCTTGGCCAGCAATCACCAGCCAGCTCTCATGCTTCTCATCGTGAATTTGCAAGCTGAAGCGAGCACCAGCATTGATGTGGAGGACTTTACCCATGTAAGGAGCATCGGCAGGCACCCAGTGGATTTCGTAGCCCCAAGGTTTTTCGATCCGCTTGGCGTACGGGTTAACACTAAAATAAGCTGGATCGTACTGTGGAACGTGATTGGTATCGGTCATATTGTCTCCATTATTACATACTTAACCGGGCATATTACATCAAACTTCTTGTGCTACGTACTAGTTTGTATATAGTATAGCTTAAGCATAACTAGCATTAAGGGGGAATATGTTTGGGCACCAGAATGATCAGGATTATCAAGGACAAGACGACCAGCAGGCAATCTCGCAGTCAGTCGACGGCGTGTTAGCCGCCGAACCAGCCGCGCAGGACAACTTTAACCCGGCTCTGCCGACGCCTGGCACCGATTTTGGTAGTCACACGACCGTTGTGTCGCCAACGACGACACCGCCCGCAATAACGGCAGCTGAGCCTACGTCAGCCCCCGTCACACCAGCCGCGCCCAGTGACGCTCCAACAGACACAGATACAGATACGCACCCCCTCGCCAACGATGACCTGCTCGATATCAAGCAACAGGCGCTGACCGAGCTCAGCCCGCTCGTTAACCACCTCGATCAATCACCCGAAGAAAAGTTTCGGACAACGATGATGATGATCCAGGCCAGCGACAACCAAGCCCTCGTCAAAGATGCCTACGCCGCCGCCCAGCTAATCACCGACGAAAAGACCAAAGCCCAAGCCCTGCTCGATATCGTAAACGAAATCAACTACTTTACCCAGCACGTCGCTGCCTAGTAACGAGCCCTCTCCTCATCAAGAAAATACTCAATAAATAAAAAGGAATCCGAATTTACTTCGGATTCCTTTTTGCCTTCCTGGGAAGAGTAGCAAACGACAGTTTGCGATGAGAAACCCGCTGGCGGGTGTCTCATTTGCCTTACATCATGCCACCCATACCGCCCATGCCAGGTGCACCGTCAGTGGCGCCCTTTGGCTCGGGCACTTCAACCACGAGTGCACCCATGGTGCTAGCAGTCGCGGCGATCGAAACTGCGTTCTGCAGCGCCTCTTTGGTAACACGGGCCGGGTCAATCACCCCGACGGCCTTGAGGTCAACCAGTTTAGTCGGGTCGTTCACATCGACGCCCTGCCCCGGCTTCGCCGCCCGGACCTGCGGCAACCACTCGTCGGCGTTTAGACCGGCGTTGGTCAGTAAGATACGGAACGGCTGCTCTAGCGCATTCTTCAAAATCTGGGCCCCAGCCGCAATCGAGTCGGTACCAGTGACCGTAATTTCAGTTGCCAAATTTATGAGCGTCACGCCACCACCAGCTACGATGCCTTCGTCCAAAGCGGCCTTAACGGCGGCTACGGCGTCATCGACCCGGAATTTCTTCTCTTCAATTTCAGTCTCGGTAGCACCGCCGACTTTAATAACAGCGACTTTGCCTGACAGCGCTGCTCGGCGCTTCTCGAGGTTTTCTTTGTCATATTCGCTGGTAGCCTGCTTAGCCTGAGCGGTAATCTGGGCAATCCGCGCTTCGACCTCGATTGGGTTACCGGCCCCCTCGATAATCGTCGTTTCGTCTTTGCTGACAATCACCCGGCGGGCGCTACCGACGACGTCCAGCTCGACGTTCTCAAACGTCATGCCGCGATCAGCAGTAATCACCTGGGCACCGGTCAGCGTCGCGATATCATTCAGGACGTCTTTGCGGCGGTCACCAAAGGCTGGCGCTTTGATAGCAACGGTGTTGAATACCCCTTTCAGGCGGTTGAGGATGAGCGTACCGAGGGCTTCGCCTTCAATGTCATCGACAATCAAGACCAGGTCTTTTTTGCCAGCTTGGGCCAGCTTCTCGAGTAGCGGCAAGAATTCCTGGATGCTCGAAATCTTCTTGTCGGTCACGACGACGGCCGGTTTGTCGTAGGTTGCTTCCATCCGGGCGGTATCGGTCACCATGTACGGGCTAACAAAGCCACGGTCAAACGTAAAGCCTTCAACAACTTCGCTCTCGAGCAATAGCCCCTGGCCTTCCTCGACGGTCACAACCCCTTCTTTGCCGACCTTGGCGATCACGTCGGCAATCAAATCACCAATCTCGGCGTCGCCGGCGCTAATCGTAGCGACTTCGGCCACGCGGCTTTTCTTACCTTTAATGTCTTCGGCCATCGTGCCGAGCTTGGCAATCACGTCTTGGCTGGCTGCTTCGAGGCCTTTGCGTAGGAGCATTGGGTTGTGTCCGGCCGCAATCAGCTTGTTCGCCTCGTTCAGAATGTGGTAGGTCAGCACGGTCACAGTGGTCGTACCGTCTCCGGCGACATCGTTCATCTTGGTAGCGGCTTGTTTGATAAGCTCGGCACCGACTTTGTAGCCCAGGGTCTCGTCGTCGACATCAGCCAACTCGACACTTTTAGCGACCGTTACGCCATCGTGCGTCACCGTGGGGTGGCCGTAGCTTTTACTGATTACGACGTTGCGGCCTTTGGGGCCCATGGTCGTTTTGACGGCATTGTATAAAATCTCGGCGCCACCGAGTACCCGCTTGCGGGCATCATCATCGTAAAATACTTTCTTAGCCATAGGGTTCCCTTCTATTTAACGGTTTTAACGGTCGCCAGGACGTCTTCTTCTTTTACTAAAATGTATTCATCGGCGCCAACTTTTACTTCGGTGGTGCTATAGCTTTTGTAGACGATCCGATCGCCGACCTTCACTTGCTTCGCGTCCTTACCGACAGCCACGACTTTGGCGGTCTTGGGCTTTTCGGTCGAATTCTCCGGTAGGTATAAACCGCTGGCGGTCTTCGTAGCGGCGGCTTCGCCAACGGCGACAATATAATCGGCCAATGGCTGCAATGGTGTGCTCATGTAGTAATTCCTCCACTTAAGTTTTTGAGACCGATTTAGCACTAACGAGCTGAGAGTGCTAACGCGTCAGCACTCATAATAGCCGAGCGCCAATACCCCTGTCAAGCGGGTGAAGATATCTCGTGAGCGCGCTGCTTTCTTTCGCTCAGCATGAGCGCATACGCCTCAAGAAGTACCGGCAAATACGGCGAGTCATGGTCGATTAGGGCCCGCCGGTACGGCTCAAAAAGGTAGTGTTTGTACCTTTTAAGTTTAGCCACGTCGTTGGCCTGTCGCTCCGGTGGCGACAGCGTTGTTAATATGAACTGATCAATCGAAGTACACAAGCTCGTCATGTCGACGCTGATTTTTCGTTTAATCGTTTGCACGGCCCGCTCCCGTTCGTCGTCATCGTTGGTCGTCAAGGCCGTCTCCCCGACCGCCGCCGTACTGACCATCAGTTCGGGGTCAATAATCTTCAGGTCGCCGGTTTCGCCGAAAGCAACATTCTTAAACTCGAGGTCGCCCGAAAAAAGCATATGACTGTGCAGCAGGCTGGCCGTCGAGACGGCAAAATTAAGTTGCTCCCACTTTTCCGAATCAGCGAGCTCTTTCCATTCGATGGTATCCATCGTTGCAACCCGCTTTTCGAAGCGGGTTATCAAATAATCAGGCCGGGTTGGCGCGGTAGTCAGATACGCAAGTGGTTCATAGGTGGGAATGCCGTTGAGGACGCGCATATATTGGAACATCGCCAGTTCGCCTAACAAGGCTTTTCGGTTGAGTGTCGGCTTGATCGCGACGGGCGTCTCAACGAGCCCGTCTCCGGCTAGTCCCCGCACCGCTAGTTTGCCAAAGAACACCCCGTTGTGTGACGCTTCCCGCCCAAACCGGAGTCCGGGCTGCACACTAAAGTCAAACCCGGCGGGCCGGCCAGCTAGTTCCAGCCCCCCGGCATCGGGGGCAAGTGCCGTTTGATTGATAAACACCCCGTCGGCGAGCTTAAGCTTTGGTCTGGTCGTGTAGCGGCCGCCGTGGTCAACTTCTTGGACAAGATTAGGCAGTTGATACACTTGGCTCGGTTCCACCCCTGCCAACTCCTCTATAAAATGGCTGATTGTCTCCGGTTGAACCGCTAAATTGTGATTATTCGGGTATGGCATCGTGCCAACCCACTAGCGTTTTATTCAGTAGCGCAGTGACTTCGTCTTCGTTAAAGAGCATCGACTCGAGTAGCTCCGTGTGCAGATCATTGATTTCCACATGTATGTCTTTGTCAGCATTTATCTGATACGGAGGTGTCAGATAAATTATCCCGCCATACTCGTCAGCATCGTCGGTCACAAAGGCAAAGTTATCGAGGATATCTCTGCCTAGCTGCTTCGTGGGCAAGCCAAGCCCGGCTGCATGCATCTGGTGTAAAATACCGCCCAATTCGTAGAACACATTCCCATAATTAGGTATGTCTCTGGCAATAAATTTAAGGAGTGACCGGAGCGGTCGCGTCGCCTCGGGTATCTGCAACAGTAGTCGGTCATCCTTGAACATAGCCGGAAACACCGGTAAATCCTTGTCACGAAGCGTGTAATGAAGCTCGACCGGAGTAGGTTCCTGTTCACTATCAACCGGTAGGCTAATAATTCTTGAGTTCAATTTTGTGTCAACGTATTCTTCAAAACCCAGCCGAGCAGCTTGGCCGAGCGTGAGTAGGCGACGGTTAGTCTCTACTTCAAGTCTACCTTGGCCTAGATCTCCAGGAGTTACGATTTCATGCATAGTTTGATTATTATAGCATAAATGCATTTATTAGGCAATATTTCACGATTTTTATTTGACTGGGCCGGCAACGCACTTTATATAGACAAGAAAAAGTGTGTTACCCGCCGTTAGAGCAAGGCTACGGCAACACCTGTAAATTGTAAGGCCTCGTTATCCCCGCCCGCCTTTCTGCTACCTGGATCACGAGCCAATGGAGGAGCAGTCGACGACCACGTCTTTCGATAGCTATAGATAACACAACTGTGGCATCTGCCAAAGCTTGAAGTAGCTAGGCGGCAGCCTCTGGAGACGACCGACAACACACTTGTCAAAATCTTCTCCAAAGCCGGCCCCCTCAGGCATTTTATTATCAGTTAATTTGAAAGCCAGGTCAGCCTAAGCCCCCCCCGCCGACGACCGGCTCAGCCAAATTGACAACCATGAGCGAAATCAACTAAAGTAAATTCATGAGATCATCATTAAAACAAAAATCATTCAAACTACCATCAATAACATCTCCCCTAAGTCTTCCCTTCAGATCCAGACGGACAAAACGATTATTACGTGGTGGCCAGCAGGTGCTCTGCTACGGCGAAGATACCATCGGTTGTACTCCCTGGGAACACTTACATAACGTCGACTTATTGGGACATAACCATTCGCTCTACCGAGTACACGCTGAGCGATTCGTGCTGGACTGGGATGACACCTGCAAAGATACCGGTAAATACTGGATTCAGGCACACCGTGAAGTTATGAAAAGCTTTGGCTTCTCTGACGACGAAACATCAGACGAGAACATACTGATGCTCTTCGGGAATATTCACATCGGCCTGACACTCGGCCTCTCCCGTTTCGTGAAAAATGGCCAGCAATACACCGATCAAGAAATCTGGAATCTTGTAAAAAATCGGGCCAAACAATTACTCGACAAAAGCCCGATGGACCCCCTGCTTATCGAGGCAATGATCACCGCTAAAAACATGGGCGTCCGACTGTCGGTGTGGTCCAGCTCGCCGCGTGAAATTTTAATAGAAACGATTCATAAAAATCATCTAGAAGATCTTTTCGACGCCGTAATTTCCGTCGACGACGTGGATCCAGATAAACACAAACCGAACCCCCAAGGCTTGCTGATGGCAGTCAAGGCTATGGATGTTGCCCAAGGCTACCTGCTGCCAAATGAGGACTATTCGGCTGAAAAACCGCGCGATATGAACGGTGTCTGGATGATTGGTGATTCAACGAACGATGTTTTGGGCGGAAAACGGGCTGGTGCCAGCACCGTGTGGCTAGAAAACCCGCTGCAAGGGAACAATGCCCACGAAAAGCGTAAAGAAACCTTTCGACAGCTGCGGAAAGCCGAAACTGCTGCGACCGCGGCCCAATTCCTCCATCACATTACACCGACCGTGACCATCCGCACCTTTGACCCTGAAGAATCCGGCTACGCCCGCAATGTTTTAATGATACATTTACCTCCAGAAACCATCCGCGGTCTGACGACCGTCAATATTAATTTTGCCAAGTTTTTTATCGACCGAGAACTCCGGTATCAGTTATTCAGAAACGAGAGAGTCCGGCAGGCCCTGATGGCACAAGGTATGAATACTCATGCCTCATCAGATAGTCTGGAAACGGTATTTTACGGCGAATCAACCGGCGCAGTCCGCACGATTTCTCCGCGCAAAGTCTGGACTCCCAAAGACAGAAAAGAAGCACGTAAGAGCTTGGACCGTATCATTTCAAAACGCCTCGAAGGCTCGCTCATTTAGGCTCCAAAAGGGCCGTCGTTGCGCATCTCCCAGTACAAGTCAAGAACTGAATAGTGCAATCATCGACAACGTCATCAGGTTTTACAAATGCTGCTTTCTCGCTAGCTCAATCAAGCGAAGTCTTGCCTCAAGGCTGCAGTTTATCTAAACGGTGCAACTTACAACAGGCTTATCGCCAGCCTAAAAGGCGCCAGTATTGACCAATAGTTGCTGATAACGGTAAACCCCCTGTTACGCGCATCCAGTTCTAAGTATTAGGTAGATAGTCGCAGTCTCTTCACCACTTTTCAATAGTAAGTTTTAGAGATTCCATCTTATTACTGTTTGTGAAACAGTTTAGTGTTGGGTACGTTGGCCATGATTACTCTGTTGCCTACCCTGATAATCTATAAAAAAAATTATCACCGCCAACAGATAAACATAAAGCTAAAGGCTAATTGCTTATTCGCCCCGAGGGCTAGTTACCTAAAAACGGTATTGACAAAACTGCCAAAGTACGCTATAGTTTATTTGTAATACAAAAACAACGACACGCAAAACATCTCCTGAAAGAAAGAAGATAACTATGGCTAGGCGACCAATGGACAAAGACAAATGGAACGCAAGATATTCTGCGCCGCAGAATGCAATTCCATTTCAAAGTATTTCAGATGAACGTGCAGCAGAAATCCTTGGCGCAGTTCGTGCAGAGTCAGGCGATGCGCTTGCAGCCGGACCACGAATTCGGCATGAAGCCCCCCCAGTGACTGCTGAACAGGACACAGAAGCTCAAATAGCTCAAAGAAATAAGGCTGCGGAAGTTATTGCTGAGATGAATCTCGCAACTCATAATTGGTGAATATTCGTTACACTTTCTAAATTAAAAAGCTTTAAACTGATTCTTCTTAGTTCATCCACCGAAATACCCCTGCTTAAGGCAGTTGGCAGAAGTCAGTACCTGTCCGCCGCCTGCTAGCGCGTCGCCCACCTATCTTCATGCCCTGAGGATATCGTCGTTGTTGCCCGCGTTTTTCTGCAGTTACTATATACTTAACCGAATGCCCAATACCATAAATCAAACTGTTCTGATGTCTGGCGCCGAATTTTTTGACGATAGTGCCCCCATCAATCCCTACATGGACGCCTCAACGCCAATTGACCGCACGCTAGCTCAAGCCGAGCACGCCCGTATCAAGGCCGCTCTTGAGACTGCCGGCGTCACCGTCATTCAAGTGCCCCCACCGGTCGATTGCCAAGACGGCGTCTATTCCGCCAACTGGGCGCTCATCCGCGGCGACACCGCCGTCATGGCTCACCTGCCCAATGTCCGCCAGTCCGAAGAGCCTTACGCCGAAAAAGTTTTGCGTGAGCTCGGTAAAACGATCGTCAAACTCCCGGCCGGATTACGCTTTAGCGGCCAGGGTGATGCCCTGCCCTGCGGCGACTACTTATTTACCGGTAGCAATTACCGGAACGACCCGGCCGTGCACGACTTTCTCGGCCAAACCCTCGGTTACCAAGTTATCAGCCTGCAAACCGTGCCTGAAATCGACGCCGCCGGAAATTCGGTGATCAATGCGGTCAGTGGCTGGCCCGACAGCTTCTTCTACGACATCGACCTAGCCTTGTCGGTACTGCGCGACGACCTGATTGCCTGGTGCCCCGAAGCCTTTATGCCCGAAAGCCAGGATCGGCTGCGCGCCCTGCCCATCGATAAAATCGAGGTTAGCCTCGAAGAGGCCGTCCAGGCTTTCGCCTGCAACCTCGTTTCCACCGGTGAGACCGTCATTATGAGCGCTCAGGCACCGAACTTTAAAGCTGCCGTCGAAGCCCACGGCCTCAAAACTATTACACCAGTCGTCAACGAGCTCGCCAAAGGCGGTGGCTACATTCGTTGCATCAGCCTGACGCTCGACAACGCCTAGGACTGTGGCTGAGCGGCGGCGGCAACGGCGGCACTCACGCAGCTACTCTGGACCTCGCCATGGGTCACAACCACCTCGACCGTATCGGCCCCAATCCGTTTTGTCCATGTACTGGCGGACTGGTTGGTCGGTATTTTAAGATCTATTTGTATTGCGTCTGATCCCCTGAAACTGCTCATAAAATAGGGGTCACCTTTCTGACTGATTATCATACCCACACCGACAGTGTTAGCGTTGTGTCTCGATAGCAGTAGCGTAAAGGGTATCCGGCCGGGAGTGAGGAGTATTGGGTTACCCCGATCCGGATTTTCCAAGTCATTGATAGACGATGTATATTTGCAGCCGTCAGCTGGAGACACACTACCGGCACAACCCGCAACCAAACCACTTGCCACCAACATAACCGCACCATAAACCTTCGGCCAGTTGTGGTGGCTGGTGCGCCGTGATACTTCGGTGGCCACTCTGGCAGTCGGGACCAACTCGGCTGTACTCACACCCCGTTCAATCGATAGGTGCGCTCTCGTCATAATGAGTACCATACCACTTTTTTGAATATGGTTGGTCTATTGTTTCTGCAAGCTAGCCCGTAAGGCTTGATGGGCCGTACCAATTTCGTCCCAGTCGTTTTCGCCATTGGCGCGCTCAATCGTTTTTTCATGGCCCTTGCCAAGTAACAAGATGGTGTCGCCAGTCATTGCACGTGAAATTGTGTAGGCAATCGCCGCTGTGCGGTCGTGGATCAAGTACAAATCAGTGTTCAGGGTCTTGCCGGCTCGCTCGGCACCGGCCGCAATTTGATCCATGATGGCCGCACCGTCAATATCGCGATCGTCCTCTTCCGTAATAATGACCTCGTCACAGTACGATCCGGCTAGTTCGCCCTGCACCGCCCGCTTGGCCTCGTCGCGCCGACCAGCTGAACCGAACATCACAATCAACTTACCGGTGACGACTGGTTTTAAATCTTTAAACAATTTCTCAAAGCTGTCGGGCGTGTGTGCATAGTCGACGATGACGTCAAAGTCCTGGCCCTCGTCAATCCGCGTCATCCGGCCTTCGACACCCTCAAGGGCGCCAATCCCCTGTTCGATCTGCGCCTTGGTGAGCCCGAGCGCCCGGCCGACACAAACGGCGGCCAAGGAGTTAAAAACGTTGAAACTGCCCGGCAGATGACAGTTGATGTGGTAGACTTCTGAACCGGTTTTTACATCATAACTAACGCCCGACGCCGCCAGCCGCACATTCGACGCTCGAATGCCGCCCTTGTCGATCCCGTAGAGGATTGGGTGGGCAATATCTTGGGCAAACAGGTCGGCACTCGGATCTTCGGCGTTAATAATACCAATCCGCAGCCCCCGGCGGTTGCGGTCGGCCAGCTGAAAAAGTTTGCGCTTGGCGTCCCGATAGCGCGCAAACGTCCGGTGATAATCAAGGTGCTCGTGAGTGACGTTGGTCAGCACGGCGACGCTGTACGGTACGCCCCAGATGCGGTGCTGAGCCAGGGCGTGGCTAGTCGTCTCGAGCACCAACCACTCGACTCCCTGAGACTTCATCCACTTTAATCGTTGCATCAGTTCTGGCACGCTAACATTTGTCATGTGATGGATCTGAGGCGTAATCTCGGCCCCAACACCGTACCCGACCGTCGTCATCAGCCCGACCTTGTAGCCCGCTTCGTGGAGCATGCACTGCACCAAAAACGCCGTCGATGTCTTCCCGTTCGTGCCGGTGATGCCAATAACCTTCAGGCCATGGCCCGGAAACCCATTAATAATATTGAGCAGAACAGCCTCAGTCAGATGTCCATACGGTTCAATTACCGCAAACAAGCCGAGCGGCACGAGCCGCTTAACGGTATTACGTAAACTCATACTACCGAGTATAGCGGGTTCAGCGCCAAAACAAACTGCCGTTACGACCCAAAGCGCGTCGAGTTATCCCCAAAACAAGCTCTAAGCTACCATGGTATGCTGGCTATAGATGAGAGTATTAGGTATTGAAAGTAGCTGTGACGAGACAGCGGCAGCGGTCGTGGAGGATGGCTCGCGCCTGCTCAGTAACGCCATTGCCAGCAGCATGGACCTCCACGCCAAATACGGTGGTGTGGTGCCTGAAATTGCCGCCCGCAGCCACATCGAGTCGATACTGCCGGTAATTCATGAGGCTTTAGCCGAAGCCGCCTGCGACTGGTCAAATATCGATGCGATTACCGTAACCAATGGCGCCGGACTAGGCGGGAGTCTGCTAATAGGCGTCCTCACCGCTCGAACCCTGGCAATCGCCCATACTAAGCCGTTATATTCAGTCAATCATGTTGCTGGGCACGTCTATGCGAACTTTCTCACGAGTAGCGCCCTGCCAGGCTACCAGATGAGAACCGCCCAGCCAATTTTTCCAATGCTCGCCATTATTGTATCCGGCGGTCACAGCCAGCTCGTGCTGTATAGCAGTCACTTCAACTACAGCCTCCTCGGCCAGACCCAAGATGACGCCATCGGCGAAGCCTTTGACAAGGTGGCGAAAATCCTCGGTCTCCCCTACCCCGGCGGTCCCAACATTGCCGCCGCCGCCCGGGCGGGTAATGCCGCCGCCTTCAAGCTACCGAAAGCCCACATGGCCGGCACCTACGACTTCAGCTTTTCTGGCGTCAAAACAGCCGTTCTAAGGTTGGCCCAGGCCCAAATCGGGGAAAGTTACGACTTTCCGTCGTATAAGCTGGCTGAGCGCTTGTCTGATGCCCAGAAGGCCGACATTGCCGCCAGCTTCCAGTCCATTGCCGTCGCCACGATTGTCGACAAGGCCGTCGCCGCCTTTCGCGAGTTCGGGCCGGCCAGCGTCGTTATCGCCGGTGGGGTGGCCGCCAACCAAGAGCTGCGCCGCCAGCTGGCCGCTGCCCTGCCCTTGCCTATCGAGTATCCGGATGTAAAACTCTGCACCGACAACGCGGCAATGATCGCCACGCTCGGCTATTTTGCCGCCGCGTCCGGGCAATTAGCGGCCGACCCATACACGCTGGCGATTGCCCCCAACCTGTCCATGTAGCCCGTAAGCTGGTACATTTCACATGAAATCAGGTTGATTTCCCGAATTTTTACAGAGGTGGTATGATAAAAAGCATATGAATTTACCCAAAGTATACAACGCCGCCGATTACGAAACTGATATTTCTGCCCTCTGGGAGAAGAGTGGTGCATTTGTGGCCGACCTCCATAGCCATAAAGAGCACTTTTCGATCAGCATGCCGCCGCCCAATGAAACCGGCACGCTCCACATCGGTCACTCCCTATTTATTACCCTCCAGGACATTATGGCCCGGCACGCCCGCCAGCAGGGAAAAGACGTTTTGTGGCTACCTGGCACTGACCACGCCGCCCTCGCCGTGAATGCGATTATCGAAAAACAGCTCGCCGCCGAAGGCACGACCAAGCACTTGATCGGCCGCGACGCCTTTATGGCCCGTACCCGGCAATTTGTTGGCGACAGCCGCGAAACCATTAACCAGCAAGTCCGGGCTATGGGCGCCAGCGTTGACTGGACAAGGGCCCGCTACACCCTTGACGATTCCCTCAACCGTGTGGTCAACGAAGTCTTCGTAAAGATGCACCATGACGGTTTGATCTACCGCGGCCACCGCATTGTCAACTGGGACCCAAAGCTTGAGACCAACGTGTCCGACGACGAAGTCGACCACCGGGAAGAGCAGGGGAAGTTATATACGTTTCAATACGGTCCGTTCCAGATCAGCACCGCCCGCCCCGAGACAAAATTTGGGGACAAATACGTTGTCGTGCATCCCGACGATAAGCGGTACGCCACCTATAAACACGGCGACACGTTTGAAGCCGAGTGGATCAACGGCAAAGTCACGGCCACAGTGATCAAAGACGCGGCCGTCGACCCCACATTCGGCACCGGAGCCATGACAATAACACCGTGGCACGATCAAACCGACTTTGATATTGCTGAGCGCCACCAACTCGACCGTGAGCAAATCATCGATTTTCACGGGAAACTTTTACCAATTGCCGCCGAGTTTGCCGGTATGACCCTCGAAGCAGCCCGGCCGAAAATTGTCGAGAAATTACAAGCCAAGGGCCTCCTGATTGGAGTTGACGACCAGTATATTCACAACCTGTCGCTCAACAGTCGGGGCGGGGGAGTCATCGAACCGCAAATCCGCCTACAGTGGTTCGTCGACGTCAATAAGCCAGTCGTCGATTGGAAAGGTCAGCGCCGCAGCCTCAAGCAAGTCCTCCAGAGTGTGATCCACGACGGTGACGTCGACATCATCCCCGAGCGTTTCGAAAAAACCTATTTCCACTGGATAGACAACCTGCGCGACTGGTGCATTAGCCGTCAGATCTGGTGGGGCCACCGCATCCCGGTCTGGTATCGTAACGACACAGATGGTAAACAAGAAATCTATGTCGGCGTCCAGCCACCAACCGATATCAGTGAAGGCTGGAATGAGTGGGAGCAAGACCCCGACACGCTCGACACCTGGTTTAGCTCGGCAATGTGGACCTGGAGCACGCTCATTGACCCAGCAGTCGCCGCCGATTATTCGCTCGATTTACAGACGCTCCTCAAGCGCAGCCCCGATTATCAGGCCTACCACCCGACGACAGTTATGGAAACCGGCTGGGATCTGCTGTTCTTTTGGGTAGCCCGCATGATTCTCACTACCACCTACGTCACCGGCGAAGTGCCGTTCAAAACAGTCTACCTGCACGGCCTTGTCCGCACCGAAGACGGTCAAAAAATGAGCAAAAGCCACCCCGAAACCATCATCAACCCTCTCGAGGTCATCCCGGAGTTTGGCACTGACGCGTTACGAC